>JACRBK010000662.1 GCA_016234525.1 Chloroflexota bacterium | reverse complement strand
CGATCGCGTGGACGAGAACGGCGAACGCCGCAGCCCTGGCTCACCTGCCGGGGCAGAATCATCCGTCTTGGGTTCATCTAACGGACTGGTACGCGATGGATCAGACATCGAGCGCGTGGGCGAGAACGGTGAACGCCTCGCCCCCGGTTCTCCGGCGGGTTTATCAGATTCGGGACTCACGGGAGCAGCCGCGCTGTCCGCGAGAGGTTCTTTTTCTTCGCTGGCACCACCGCCGCGACGGAAGCGGCCTAACCCAAACCCGCCCCGTGATTCTTCTTTAGGAGTGGTGCTGTCGGCAGCAGAAGTCTCCGCTGGACTGTCAGCAGATGATCCGCCACGCCGCAGCAGGCCAAATCGAGAACCACTCTCTTCGCTCGCGGGCTTACTCTCACCCGGTGCGCTGGCAGAAGCCGGACGCCCAGGGACAGGAATACCCGGAGCGCTTTCTCCGGCGCTGGGATCAGCGCCGGGGCGGGCGAAAGGTGAACGCCTTACCCCGCTGCTCTCCGCTGCAGGTTGATCGGCGGCAGGGGTTTCTTGATCGGCAGCGCGGTCACGTCCACGACCCAAAAATCCAAAGCGACGTTTACTCGCATCGTCATCGGCTTTGCTGGCATCTACTCCGCTAGCAGATTCAGCCTGATCCGGTGTAACGGCATTCGTTTCATCCGTTGCACCCGCCCGGAAATGGGGCATCCGGCGCGGGGATAATGTAGCGGCCCCCGCCTCTCCGGTTTTGGCTTCGCCAGCCATCGGCGACAATGGGCCTGTTCCTTCTGCCGCGCGGTCGCGCCCAGGCAGCACTTCATCGGTGCTTTCGCCATTAAACCCACCGGTACGCCGGTTAATCACCGGGCCGGATCGAACGGGCGGCATTTGAGGTGATTCTCCCAAAGCCGGGCGGACCGGTTCAGGTGAAGCCGGAACAGGCGCCGCCGGCGCGAGAGGGTCGCCAGCAGGCGCGGCAGGTCCACGCCGTCCAACGGCGGGCAGATCAGGCGCCGTAGCAGTAGTAGGCGCGGCAGCACGAGCAGCCGCCCCTCCACGCTTGCCTACCGCCGGAGTCTCGACGGTGGTGGTTATCCCTGGCAAAACCGTCTGCGCACCCTCCTTTTCAGGGGGACGCATCGTGGCTTTAAATTCATCCGCCAGGGCTTCGCGCGCTACCCGTTTGCGGGTGCGTTGTTCTTCAGAAATTGTGAACACCGCCAGCGCTGCCGCCACATATCCCCCTAATTCGACCAACGACAGGTCAAAGGTGAGCATGAGCGACATCACCAGCCATGCCAACAGCACCGAGAGCGTCCCCCAGTCGAGAAGCTGGCCGAGCAGAAACACGTAAATCGTATGCCCCAACCAACCGCCGCCCTGCCCCTGGCCTACAGCCAGGTCATAGGAAATCGGCTTAAACTGCTCCACGGTCGGCGCGGAATCGTTTACCAATTCGAACATCTGAATCCAGGTCAGGAGACAGGTATACAGCAGAATCATCCCAACAATGCGGAAAAAGTCCAGTTCAAAGCCCCGTTCGGCGAAACTCTCCCGCATCAACCAGATGCCCAGCCCGCCCGCGATCAACGGCCAGACGACTTTGCCCCAGCCGAACATCTGCGAAAGCAGATGGTTGATCGCGCCAATCGCGCCGCTGTGGGGTTCGGGCAGCAAACCTAAGGTGATGGAGGGAATCACCGCAAAAAACGACACCAGCGCAAAGCCCAACAGCGTCACGCCGATCAGGTCAATCCGGCGCTCAAAGTCAAGGCCCTGGTGAACCGTGAGGGCGCTTCTTTGTTGGCCGGGCAGCGGTTTGGCTTTTTCACGCGAGACCGACGACGCAGGAACAGCGCGCCGGGTCGTTCCGGTGGCGGTTTTATCCGCTCCGCGCCCAGGCGCAGCCGTCTGGCCGCGCCCCCTGGCATCTGTCGCCGTACCAAAAGTGTCAGTAGTCGTGCTGCGGCGTTTATCCAGCGTCGAACTGGCCGTTCCGCCGCCAAAACGGGGTTGAGCCGTCGGGGTGGACGATGTTTTAGCGCTGGCGCGTTTATCCTGTTTCTTGTCGTCTTTTTTCTCTTCTTTGCCACGTCCCAACAACCCGCCTAAGCGAGATTTGCGCGGTTCATCTTTTTTCTCTTCTTCTCTCCCCAGGGGACGGCTGGGGAACCCGCGAGTCTGCGATGATGAGGAGCGCTGACCTAAGCCCGCCCCTGTATCACCTCTATCGCCTAACGCACCGGGGCGTGATCCGAAGCTGCCTGTGCGATCAGCGGCGCTGTTTGAACTACCCGTCCCACCGATTCCCCCGGCCCCACCAAAACGCGAGGTGCCTGAACCGGATCGATCTCCTGCGCCGGGTTGATCCCGATCGGCGCCGGGGCGTGTTCCAAAACTACCAGGGCGATCCGCCGGACCACCTGTGCCACCTGCTCCACCAAAACGTGAGGTTCCTGAGCCGGGCTGATCCCGATCGGCGCCGGGGCGTGTTCCAAAACTACCAGGGCGATCGGTCGAACCACCCGTGCCACCCGCTCCACCAAAACGAGCAGGACCAGCGCCAGGCCGATCTCCTGTGCCGGGTTGATCGCGATCGGCGCCGGGGCGTGTTCCAAAACCACCGGGGCGATCCGTCGAACCACCTGTACCGCCTGCCCCACCAAAACGAGCAGGACCCGTGCCGGGCCGATCTCCTGTGCCAGGTTGGTTGCTGCGATCCGCGCCGGGGCGTGTTCCGAATGGGGGACGGCCTCCACCGGGTGGATCTTTATCATCATCATCGGTGCTGCCGGGGCGTGTTCCAAACGGCGAGCGGCCTGCCCCAAACGCCGGGCGACCTCCACCGGGCGGATCTTTATCATCATCGTCGGCGCTGCCGGGTCGTGTTCCAAACGGTGAACGGCCTGCCCCAAACGCCGGACGGCCTCCGCCGGGTTGATCTTTGTCAGCATCCCGATCCGGCACGCCAGGGCGTGATCCATAACTCCCAGGGCGATCGGTCGGGCTGCCTGCGCCACCCGCTCCACCAAAACGGTTGGGAGTGCTGCTGCCACCGGGCCGGAAAGCCGGGCCGGATCGATTCTCATCATCCCCACCCAGGCCAGGGCGGCTGGGCAGCGGGCCGGTTTTTCCGGCGGCGCGTTGTGAATCGCGCAAAGAGGAACCGCTGCGCGGCGGCGGGTCGTCGTCTTTGGCGCTGCTCAAAAATGGGCTGCGCCGAGTTGATGAAGAACGACCAGGAGGCTCGTCTTTGTCTGCATCTTTGCTGCCTCGGCCCAAAAAGCCGAAACGGCCTTTTTTCTCATCGTCAGCCGAATCGCCTCTCGCCCCACCTGCTGGTGTCGAGGATCGGCCTGCTGTCGGGGGCACGGGTCGCCCTGCTGAGGGCGCGGGTCGAGAACCGGTGACCGGTTTTGAACCGGATCGGGGCGGCGGCGCATCTTTATCGTCTTCTTTTTTGCTGCGCCGGAAGAGACCCCCTACCAGACCTCCGCCTTCGTCTTTCGGTTCATCTGGCGGAGTCCCTGGACGGCGGCTGGGTCCCAGGCGATCACGGACAAAACCGAAGTCATCACCCGATTCTGAATCGCGTGTGCCAGGGCGGTCGCTGCCAAACCGAGACGCAGGGCGTCCCGGTTCATCGCCTGGGGGCCGGCTGGACCAGCGTGGGGGATCAGGACGCTCGTTGTCGTCGTCGTCATCGTTGGGCGGTCTGCGTGAAAATGCCATATCTCGCACCTGTCCGACTTATCAGCTAAGGCTGGGTTGATCTAACACATTATTCTTAGATTATAGCACAATAGAACTTTTGTGCGGAAGCCTGTGATCCTCAAGTTATGTCCCTTCAGGATATAACAGATTGTCCAGAAGACCAAATGAGGGTTATGGTTGGATGGCCGGATCAGGCTCATCAGGTTCTAAATACTCTACGATTCCACGCACAAAAAGGCGCGTCGTTTCGATCAGGCTGTCCAGTTCGACATATTCATCCGGGCTGTGTACCCCCGCCCCATTCGGGCCAAAACCGCAGATCGCCGGAATCCCGCGTGTGATAAACATCCAGCCGTCATTCCAGGGGCCGCAGCCTAACAGGGTCGGGGGCTGTCCGGTGATCTCTGCCGTGTGACGCGCTAAAATCTGCGCGATTGGCTCATCGGGTGCGATCTCCACGGCTGGGACGAATAATAACTTCTCCAGGGTGTAATCCAGGTCATCGAGAGCCGCTAAGCGGGTACGGATCAACTGCTCGACCATCTCAGCGTCCGCGCCGGGCAGCAGGCGCACATCCCCATACGCTGTACACTCATCCGGCACGGTGTTGATCGATGTCCCGCCCTGGATCAAGGTAGGAAACGTAAAAACCGGGCGGCGACCCAGAAAGGCAGGTGTTTCCTGGTAGGGAATCGCCAGGTCTTGCAGCGCTGTGATCACCCGCGCCATATCTGTGATCCCATTCTTGCCTTGTTCGCGGCGTTCCCAGGCAGTCAGGCCGGTATGAGCGGCTTCGCCCCGTACCGTGAGCTTAAAACGATAACCGCCGCGATGCCCGATGGTCACATTCTGATTCATTGGCTCTGCAACAATGGCGGCGGAGGCTGTCAGGCCGTGATCCAACAGGTAGGATGATCCAAACGGCGAACACGCGCCAGGTTCTTCGTCCACCACAAAAGTCAGGATCAAATCGCCGCGCAGCCGCACGCCAGCTTCGACCAGCGCCCGCGCCGCAAATACAAACAGGCTGAGCGAAGCTTTCATATCCAGCGCCCCTAATCCATACAACCGCCCTTCGGTTATTTCTCCGGCGAACGGGTCGTTCGTCCAAAAGGGGCTGGGCATCACTGTATCCATGTGTCCATTGAGGATCAGCGCCCGGCGGGACTCGCGGCCCGGCAAACGGGCGATCACGTTGGGGCGCTGCGGCGACACGCCTTGAAATTCAGGGGATAAACCGATCCGTTCCAGTTCGGCATGAATCAAATGCGCTACCTCGTACTCGATAGGATCAGCAGGATCAGAGCGCTCCGGCGTGTAGGGGTTGGCGCTGCGAGTCTGAACCAATCGCTGCAAAAACGCGATCTGCATCTCGCGCTGGTGGTCGATGATCGTATCAAGCTGAGCGAACAAAGGTGATAACATCGTTTTTTCTCGATGCACAAACTTTAGGCCCAGTATAACACGATCCGACTATCAGAAATCCGAATGAAAGGTTAACAATTAAACTGATCAGGTTTATTCTGAACTTATGAGTCCTATAAACTCTGAGCTTATGAGTTTAATAAACAAGGGATAACTTCATCCCGAGTAGACACTATCAACAAAAACAATGGCAAGACCGGCAGTCTTTTGGTAGAAAACGCGAGTTTGTCCCAATGGGCATATCCCCCTAATTTTTTGGTTTGCCCTTCAGCTAAACCGCCTTAATAATAGAAATTATCGTATTGAGGATGTTTTGAGGGAAAGAAAATCATGAGAAAAGTCGGCCTTATTTTGATTTTAGTCTGCCTGGGATTGTCCCCTGTTTTTGCTCAAGAAACCAGCCGTCCCATTATTATGCCGGAAAACGCGGATGAAATTACCCTGCTGTATGAATTTGAGGTAGCCACCCAACCAGATAATAATGCCTATCGTGAAAACGCCTTAGCCTTTAGTCCAGATAGTAAAATGCTGGCTGTTGGGCTGCTTGATCGTTTGATCCGGCTGTATGACCTGGAAACTGAAGAAATGATCGAGTTAGTGGGGCATACAGACAGTGTATGGAGTGTCGCTTTTAGCCCTAATGGTTCTATGCTTGCCTCCGGCGCGTATGACAGCACAGTACGCCTGTGGAATGTCGCCACCGGAGAAGAACTTTACACTTTCACCGGCCCTACCGGTTGGATTAACAGTGTCGCTTTTAGCCCTGATGGCACTTTGATCGCAGCAGGAGAGGCCGATAACAAAGTATGGGTGTGGAGCGTCGCCACACATGAAACCGTTTTTGTTCTGGAAGGCCATACCGGGTATGTCGCCGATATTGCGTTCAGCCCCGCCGGAGACTTGTTAGCCTCAGCAGGTGGAGACGGCCTAATCTGTTTATGGGACCTAACCACCGGTGAACAAAAACAGGTATTAACCGGGCATTATCTCAGTGTTGAAACACTCGCTTTTAACATTGACGGCAGTATTCTCGCTTCGGGTGGCAGCGACACCACGGTTCGCCTGTGGGATATTGCTCAAGGAACACAGCGCAGCGTATTGCAAAGCCATATCGCCTGGATTAATGGTCTGTCTTTTAGCCCCTATGGTCGAATCCTGGCATCCAGTGGAGGAACCACCGGGAACAAAATCGATGAGACAGTCTACTTATGGGATGTCGCCACAGGCGAAGAGATTTCATACCTGGAAACAGGCAACCGGGTCAGTGATGTCAAATTCAGTCCCGATGGTAAATTGATCGCCACCGGGCAGTATGGATATGTCGATGTTTGGGGAATAGATCGGGATGCTGTTGAACCGACTGCGCCAGATTCCCCTGGTTCTTCGACTTCGCAGGAATGTTCGATCACATGTGGCGAGATATTTATGGGTATCGATGTCGATTATCTGTATATTGACTTCACTTGTGAGGATCCATTACAGGTCCAGTCAACTTCCAACGAAGACACGGCGCTTGCCAGTGATGGGCGATCCGAAACTCATACCCTGACTGAAACTCGAACTTTTCCAGAGACTGGCCACCAATATCACATTGAAGCGACCTGGATACTGGATATAAGTACGAATGATTATTTCCTGAGCAGCTACCAGGCCACCGTAACAGGGGGGCCTTTCGCAGAACCACAAGTCTGCTCTAAGTAGACGGTTCGACGCAAATCAGCGAAACTCTGTGATCCGAAATACGGCGCGGGCTGTGGCGACCTGCTGTCCGCGCTGTATTATTCGCGCACCATAAAAGTCAGACAGTAGAAAATGCGTAGATTGTTTCTCACAACGTTTTGTTCGCTGCTTCAATGTGGGGTAAATTTATGAGCGGATTAAACGGGATAATAATGCTTTTTAGTAGGAGACTGAATTTATGTCCACTCCCGCGCTTGATTACCCTATCACTTTTTTGTACACGCGCGATCTCAATGCCACCGCCCAATTTTATGAAAATGTGATCGGCCTGACACTGGCCCGCGATCAGGGCGACTGCCGTATTTATCGCGTGGGCGACCAGGGATATATTGGCTTTTGCCAGCAGGCGAATACGCTTGACCTGCCGCATGGGGTGATCTTGACTCTGGTCACACAAGATGTCGATGGCTGGTTTTACCAGTTAAGCGAAAAGGGGTTGAAGTTCGAGCAGCCGCCGAGCCTCAGCCCGAAGTACAACATTTACCACTGTTTTCTGCATGATCCCAACGGTTATCTCATTGAGATTCAGCGCTTCAACGAGCCGCTGTAATCCAGGTTTAGATCAGAAGGGGCAACACGCCGCGAAAACTCATAATAAACGCGATAAGGGCCAAAGTCGTGGGTCTGGTATTCGATATGCGCCCGCGCTAACTCCTGCGCGATCAGATCATCCAGGGCGGGGAAGTTCTGCGTCACCCACACCACACGATCCGCCCCAGCGACTTGATCACGGTAGGGCAGATAACGGTTATTCCCGGCCTGATAACCTTTATCGTCGTAGGGCAGTGCCGTATCAAAGATCACGGCCTCATGAGAACGGAAGATCAGCCGGAATGAGGTCCAATAACTCGCGTAACCATAGGCATAACCCTGTTCGTGTAAAAAGTCGAGCAGGGCGGTATCGGCCTCAGGTGAGGTGCGCAGCCGGGTGATCAAATGCGGCGAGAGGCCTCTCTCGCTGCCCGCCTCGATCAAGACACTGCCCGATTGTGATGTGAGCAGCACCGCCAGCAGTACCCCGGCGGCGATCTTCCCCGCCCGCCGCAGCCGATCCAGCCCCAGCGCTATCCCAATCGCTGCCGGAATCCAGACTG
>JACRBK010000100.1 GCA_016234525.1 Chloroflexota bacterium | reverse complement strand
TGAACTTGTGCAGGAAGCGATACGAATGTCTAAAAGCATGGACGATTAATCGACCAGCTCGGACCATCGCACTCTAAGCCACACGCTGAAAGTTCTTTGAACGTTTAAGTCGCTTGGGTAGCTCAGCTGACCGCTACCCGCCCGGCTTTTGCGCCACCATCACCGGGGGAATCGCGCCCGCGCGCCCGAACAACCCATCTCGCAGATCGGAGACACGCCCGCGCCAGCCGCGCCGCCGGATGCCATCCATCATCCGCAGCCCGGCCTGCTCAAACAGCCCCAACGTGATCTGAGCATTGGCAGGTGACGGGGCGAGATTGTCCATGACCGCGATCCAACCGTTCGGGCGCAGCAGCCGAAGCCCCTGTTCAAACAGAGCGTTATACGCAGCCTGATCGCCAAAAGTGCTCAGCGGTTCTTGAAAGATCACCCAATCGAACGCGCCGCGTGCCAGCGGCAGCCGCAGCGGATCGGCCTGGATGCGCAGAAAACGGGCAATCGGATACACCCCCAGGCCATAACGATCCCCGGCGCGCACATCGAGCGCCAGCGTGGTATAGCCCGCCACATCCAGTCCATAGGCCAGCCAGCCCATACCCGCGCCGATTACCGCCGCCTCGCCCACCGGACCCACCGGCAGACCGCCATTTTGCAGCCGCACCGCCTCCAAAAAACGCCATAACAGCGCGATCCCGGTGGACTGCTGCTGCCAGTAGTTTTCGGGATAACCGGAGAGGGCCGTTTGCGGCAGGCTTTTGAATTCGTCCTCATCAGGAGAATGCCAGCCCTGGGCGGCGCATTCTTGTTCATACGTCTCGGACTGGGCGATCAACGCGGCGCGGCAATCCGGGGGAAGCAGGCGCAGCACACCATGTTCAAACGGGTAGACATGCTCCGCATCGGCGCTGCAATGTAACACGCCATTTTTCAGGCGCAGCGCAGCGCCATCGACAGGGCAGGCCAACAGCGACACATAATCGCGCCCTCGGCCTTTGAATGTGCCATTGATCGGGCGAATCTCGCGGGAGTAGGAAGGGGTTGGGGAAACGATAGCGGCCTCCTGTGAGCAGTCAGCGATCAGCTTTCAGCCGTCAGCCAAAAGCAAGTTGACAGTTTTCAATGAACAGTTTTCAGTAAAAAACACAGCAGCGCCGCGCCCCTAGAGAAGAACAACCTTCGGCGGCGGCCCCCTCTCCAACTCGGTTGGAGAGGGGGTAGGGGGTGAGGCCGCTTTTCAATTCTGTGGCCCGAATAAACTCTCAATGGGCCTCATCTCATTAGATGTTATGCCGCAGCACCATCAAAAAATGATCGCCGCGTGCGCGGAACCAGCGCCAGGATCGCGTCCGGCGCTCGCGGGCTTCGAGCCGCCCAAACTTTTCCAGGTTGGACCGGTAAATATCGTGCAGGTGGACCGGCGGCAGCCACAGCGGGAAAGCGATCACCGATTCGACGCTGAAATAGGCTTTGAACGCACCCGCAAATTCGCCGGGGTTGTAAAACTTCACTGGGGCGATCACGCTGGTCGCTCCGGCGCGCCCCTCCGCCCACCTTGCCGGGCGTTTGATGCGCCGCTCTTTCGAAATTCCGGCCACCGATTCGTACAGGCAGTGGCGGTTCATCACCGTCGCCACAAATGGCGCCCCCGGCTCTAACAGGCCGTGCAGACCTTCGGCCACTCCAGCGAGATCAGGTTCGGTGTTGAGCGTCCCCAGGCTGGCATAAGCGCCTTGAAATGGTCCGCGCTCGTCCAGGCTGGCTAACTGGCCCGCCGCCAGAGTCTTAAAACTCACGCCCCGGCGGATACTCAGGCTGGCCGCTTTCGCCTGCGCCTGCCACACCATGCCAGGGCTGACATCGATCCCCAGAATGGCGAAACCCTCTTGCGCCAGCATCAACGATTCTTCCCCTGTGCCACAGCCGATGTCCAACAGCGCTGCGCCCGGCGAGATCAAGACGCGCAGCAAGCTCAGGTGTTCATCACGCAGCCAGCATACCAGTGGGCTGCCGGGACGACTGCCAGACGGCGGGCCATATTGGGTGTCATATTGTTTCGCGGCCTGATCAAAACGGGTCGCCAGTTCTTTATATTGAGCGGTGAAATCAGTCCGGTTCGGTTGCTGTTGTGCCATGCCTGAAACCTGCCCCCTTTGTTCAACGGTGCCGTGATTTCCACCCCACAAAAATCACCAATGTGCCAATCACCGGGCCAGCGCACATCGCGCACAGCGCCCGCCCCGCCCCTGACCACCCCAACAGGCCGATCAACAGGTAGATAACACCCGTCACAACAAAAAAAACAACGGTCCAGCGCAGGCCCAATTTCGACCCACGCAGCCACATTTCACTCACCACATTATCGGGTAGTTTACTCATCCATTTTGCTCGGTAGGGGCGCGGCGTCGCTGCGCCCCGAATCTCACCCTGACAGCTATTTTAGTACGCATCTGGCGCTATTACCAACCCGCCCACTGCGGAATCGCTTCGCTCTCATAGACATACACCCAGGGCGCGGCGTCGGGATACTCCACAAAAAAATCACTTGTGCCATTGGGATCCCATTCGTCCGCCGTTTCGTTCACCCAGTCCCATAACCAGAGTTCATCTCCTGGCGGAACATTCACACAGCCGTGCGTGCGCTTGATACCGAAATCGTTGTGATAGGGCATGGCATGTAATCCCTGGTGTTCGTTAAAGAACATCACCCAGGTGGTATCAAACACATACAACGGCGGATTCGCGCCGGGCGGACCGCGCATGGTCATCGCCGCCGTGCGAGCGTAAATATGGAACAGACCAAGCGTGGTTTGCAGGTGATAACCGGAACAGATCAACGTGGCAAAAATCGGCGTATCGTCGATCATGGCGACCAGCGTCTGTTGGCGCAGATCGAGCGCGATCCAATGCCCGGACACTTTCGGCGGGCGGGCAGGAATTTGCAGCACCGAGATAAATTCGGCCCGCATCCACTGGCCGAT
>JACRBK010000664.1 GCA_016234525.1 Chloroflexota bacterium | reverse complement strand
CGCCGTCGGCAAAGGTCACCTTGAGACACGGCTCGATGTATTTGACATCTTCATAACCGGGATATTCTTCGGGGACCAGGTGCGCCGGACGGTTAAACGGAAATTCGCCCGGACTGGACGAATGAAAAGGCTGCTCATCGAAACTCGGCGCGGGCGGATAATCGGTAAGGTAAGGCAGACGTTTTCCCCAATAACTATGCGCCAACAGCCCACCCCGATTCAGGCCCAGTGTATAGGCCGTGTGATCGGTTTCGAGAACCCAATAAGTGTTTTCTACTGCTTGAATAGCCATCTAAGACTCTCCTAAAAAAGTTTGATCATTCATCAATTCAAATCATTCATTATAGCCCGTTGCACGGGATAGAAAACCGGACCAGTGCCGACAATACAATCTCGTATCCGCCGCACTGTTAAGTTTGAGATCGGTGTGCTAGGATTGATTCAACAAACTCGCGACCGCACAGAAAGTTAACGCCATCACAACCACCATGCTCATCATCAAACTGTTGGGACAGCCGCGTATCGAGCTAAATGGGAAACTGGTCACTGTCCGGCGGCGCAAAAACCGCGCCCTGGTGTACTATCTGGCGGCCCAGACCCATCCGCGATCCCGCGAACACCTGTTAGGCATGTTTTGGCCCGACCTGGATCGCGCGTCGGCGCAGCAGTCGTTACGAACTGCGCTGCACGAACTGCGCAAGCTGTTTGAGGAATGGCTGATCGCGGATGGTGATCAACTTAGCCTGAGCGCGTCCGCCCTGGTGGATGTTCACACCTTTGAACAAAAACTCTCTCCCCCCGCGCATGACCTGAAAGAACTCCGCGCCGCGCTCGCGCTTTATGAGGGTGATTTTCTGGCCGGTTTCGGGTTGGATGCCGCACCGGAGTTCGATGACTGGCTCATGACCCAGGCGGAGCGGTATCACCGGCTGGCGGTGCGCGGGCTGTCGGCGCTGGCCGCGCTGTTAGAGTCGCAGCACAATTACCCGGCGGCCTTAGAAGCGCTTGACCGGGCCTTAAGTTTCGACCCCCTACAAGAAGATTTGCAGCGAACCGCGCTGCGCATTCATTACCTGGCGGGAGATCGGGCGGGCGCAGTTCGGCGGTATGACCGGCTGCGCAAGCTGTTAGATGAAGAAATGGCCGTCCCGCCGATGGCCGAAACGCGCCAGTTATATGACGCGATTCTCAACGATACGGTGGCCTATCACGTCGTGTCGATCACGCGGCAGCCGGATCGCGTTCCGGCAGAACGAGTCAGCGCCCTGCCCTACACCGGGCGCGAGACAGAACTCGCCGCGCTCCAAACTCTGTTTGTCACTGTGTCGCATAAATTCGCCCTGATCGAAGGCGAGCCGGGCATCGGTAAAACGCGGCTGGCGCAGGAATTTATCGCGCAAGCGAACGCGCTGGCCCTGGTCGGCAGCGCGCGCGAACTGGAGCGCAACCTACCCTACCAACCCGTGATCGAAGCGCTGCGCAGCCTGCTCGCCGATCCACAGTGGGAAATGCTGTGCGACACGGTGATCGCGCAAACGCCTAAAGTATGGCTGAATGAAGTCGCGCGCCTGCTGCCCGAATTAACCACAGAAGCCAACGTGTTAGCGGCAGCGCCCGACGAGGCGCGTCTGTGGGAGGGGATCAGCCAGTTTTTGCAGACCCTCGCCGCGCACCGCCCGGTGATCGTCTTTCTTGACGACATCCACTGGTCGGATTCGTCTACCCTGGCGCTGCTGGGATACTTGATCCGGCAGACGGCACACGCGCCGGTCACATTGATCGCGGCGGCGCGCCCTGATCCCGCGCATACAGCGCTCTCAACCCTGCTGCAATCGTTGATCCGCAGCGGCCAGTTGGAGCGTTTTCCGCTGGCGCGCCTGTCCGCGCCGGAAATCGAACGGATGGCGCAGCACCTCAGCCGTGATTATGCTTACCCATTGGCGGAATGGCTGGGAAGAGTGACTGAGGGCAGCCCTTATGTATTGGCTGAACTGGTGCGTTATGCGCGTGAGAATGACATCCTTCAGCCGGGCGGCGTGATCGATCTCAACCGGATTAGCGCGTCCCCGGTGGTTCCGCAGACGATCTACAGTTTGATTCAAGAACGGTTGGCGCATTTGTCTGATCCGGCGCGGCGAATGTTGGATGCAGCGGTGGTAATCGGGCGCGAATTTGAGGTCCAAGCCGCCTATCGCGCGGCGGGGCTTTCTGAAAGTGCCGCGTTGGATGCGCTCGACGAACTCAACGCGCTGAGCATCATGCACCCGCTCAGCGGAACTCGTTACCGTTTTGACCACAATCTGACGATGGAAGTCGCCTATCACGAAATGGGCGAACTGCGCCACCGAATTTTGCATCGCCGGGTAGCCGAGGCGATAGAAATGCTGGTCGGGCGAAATTGCGAAGACGCGGCAGGTTTGATCGCTTTCCATTTTGCCGAAGGCGGCGAACCTGAACGCGCGGCCCCCTATGCGCTGCGCGCCGGAAAACAAGCAATGCAGCTTGCGGCCTGGGCCGAAGCGATCCGGCTGTTTGAACTGGCGCTGACGCCCGGTGCGCCCATCGAACGCCGCTTTGAGGCGTTGATGGGCTTAGGCAGCGCGCACTTCAGAGCCGGACACCCGACTCAAGCCGCCGAAAACCTGCGCGATGCACTGCACGTGGCGGAACATGCTCATCTGACGAATATGATTTGTGAGGCTCGCCTCTCGCTGGCGGCAACGCTGTTCCCGCAGGGACGTTATGCCGAATCGGTGGCCCTCGCCGCACAGTACCCCACCCCACACGATGCCGCCAGCGCGATTCTGGCGGCCCGATCCGAACTGATCATCGGCACAGCGCTTTCGCTCGAAGGCGCTCATCTTGACCGGGCCGTTGAACATTTGCAGCGCGGCAAAACTCACCTGCAAGCCGCTGTCGATCAAGACCCTGGCGCGGCGATTGATCCGATTTACGAGGCACATCTGAATTTCGAATTAGGCAGCATTGCCGCGCAGCAAGGCGATCTCGCCCAGGCCACCACGCTGTACCGCATGGCCCTTGCCAGATCAGAACAATCCCGCGATCCTGAAGCGCTGCTGCGAACCATTCTCGCCCATAATAATCTGGCCTATCATCTGCATCTGTTGAACGATCCGGCGGCACAAGATTATGCCCAGTCTGGGCGGACGCTGGCGCAAAATACCGGGATGATCGGCATACAGCCGTATCTGTATTCGACATCGGGCGAAATCAGACTGGCGGCAGGCGATGTGCAAGGCGCGGAGACTTTTTTTGAGCAGGGCTTGACCCTGGCTGAACAGACTCAGAATCGTGAACGAGTGGCCGGACTCACGGCTAACCTGGGGCTGGTGGCGCGCCAGCGTGGAGATGTCAGCCTGGCGATTCACCGGCTGTCAACAGCGATGGCGCTAGCGGATACGCTGGGGACGCGCCACCTCGCCGCGCAAATTCGATTGTGGCTGGCGCCGCTGCTGCCGCAGCGCGAAGCACGACTCCGTTTGGCCGAAGCGCGAATTATCGCCGAAGACGGCGGCAGGCAGTTGTTATTGGCCGAAGTCGAGCGGTTGGATACGCAGCTTTTGGATCACTAATGGTATTCTAATGGTGTGTTTACGCCCGCGTTGACGCTCGCGTGACGCTGGCCCTCTATGATCAAGCGTATAGATTAAGCTGCTCAGCAGCGTGATAGATACGCTGTCAGATACGAGAGGAAAACACCCCATGAAATGGCAAATTGATCCGGCTCACTCGGAAATTAACTTCACCGTCCGTCATATGATGATCTCAAACGTGCGCGGACGCTTCGAAAAATTCGCCGGAACCGTCGAATTTAACGAAACCGACCCAACTCAATCCAGCGTCGAGGTCCAGATCGAAGCGGCCAGCCTCAACACCAAAGAAGCGCAGCGGGATAATCACCTGCGCTCCCCAGATTTTCTGGACGCCGAACACTACCCGGTGTTGAGCTTCAAGAGCAAGCATGTTTCCAAAACGAGCGATAACATGGGCCGCATTGTAGGCGACCTGACCATCCGCACCGTAACGCGCGAAGTCGTGCTGGATGTCGAATATGCCGGGCAGGCGAAAAGCCCCTGGGGAACAACCAGCGCGGGGTTCAGCGCCTCGACCTCGATCAACCGTAAAGATTGGAACCTGACCTGGAATCAGGCATTGGAAACCGGCGGCGTATTGGTTGGCGACCAGATCAAGATCGCTATCGAACTCGAAATTGTGAAACAGGTGGAAGCCGAAGCAGTGGCAAGCGTCTAATCCCGCTGCTCGATCAACCTATCAGCGAATACGGCCCGGATCATCCAGGCCGTATTTTCTTTTTATCGGGCTGTTTAACTCATTTTGAGCGCAATCCGAGTCGTTTGTGCTCGCCAATAAAGAAAGCTGCGATAATAAAAATTACCAATAACAAGCGTGAGGTACGCCATGAAACACAAAACACTCCTCGGCCTCATCGTGATTGCTGCGATTTTCTTGATCAGTCTTCCGCCGCAGGCGGTAACCCGTGCGCTGCCTGCTTCATCCGGCAAGATCGCTATCAGCGGCGCTGATGGCAATATCCACCTGTACGACGTTGATTCCAAGGTCCTGACTCCGCTCACTTCTGACGCCGTTCCCGGCAGAAAAATCTACAACTGGCCCACCTGGTCGACGGATGGGCACCTCGCCTATTTTGGGGTTGATCTCGACCATAACCCGCCATATCAACTGGGCATTTTTGTCCAGCCACCGGGCGGCGCGCCTGAGCAGGTGTATACCGCTGATGACGAGTCATTCACCTATGCCTATTGGTCGCCCGCCGATTGTCCAGTGGGCAAATGCCGTGATTTAGCTGTGCTCTATACTGCTTCAGGGGGGGATCTCGCCGTCCGGCGGGTGCGTTCGCTGAACGGGGGCACCGATTTTTCTGTAGATGACATCGGCGCGGGCAGCCCATTCTATTGGGACTGGTCGCCGGACGGGCAGGCGATGATCTGGGCGCGTTTTGGTTATCAGTTAGAGCTTTACGACGTCGCCAGCGCCGAAATCGTGCAGACCTATAGCGAACAACTGGGCACGCAGCGTGCGGTAGACTGGTCGCCCATCGATAACCGGCTGTTGGCTGCCGTCGCCGCCGATAATCGCACATCGGACCTGACCGTATTCGACGGCGATCAGCGGCAGATACTCGCCGCAGGGTTGGACGGCATCATCTCCTTTGAATGGTCGCCTGACGGGAGTTACGTCGCTTACGCCGATGATGACCTGGGCAACCTGTACATCGTCGATTCACACACCGGGGTACAAACCGCCGCGGTCGCGGGGAGTGTGGTCGGCTTTTTCTGGTCGCCGGACAGCTCGAAAATCGCCTATATCACCATCACACGCGAAGAAACGAATGATAACACTGCTGCCAAGCCCAGCGCGCAGCAGGGCGAACTGGTGATCCGGTGGAATGTGTACAACGCCGACACCAAAAGCAATAACCGCCTGGCGGAGTTTCTGCCTACGCAAAGCATGATCTACTACCTGCAATTCTACGACCAATTCGCGCGCAGTCACCGCCTCTGGTCGCCAGACAGCCGTTATATCGTCTATGCGGAATCCACCCGCGAGCGTTATTCTATCGTTTCGCTGCAAGATACCCGTGATCCTGGGGCAGCGCCGCAGACGATCATGGAGGGTAATTTCGGCGTATTTAGCTGGTAACGCCGCCGAAACTTGTACGAGATACCATTGAGATCACTCACGGCCTCGGCGACCTGAATTTGTTGCGCCCTGCTCCGCTGCGAAACCAGAAGAATCGCCGCCGAGGAAGAGCGCTCACGTTCCGAATTTGTTGCGCCCTGCTCCGCTCTAAAACTGCGCCTTGTCGACAGCCCATTCGCCGGATAGATTTACAGGTGATGCAGAACTCATGCCGGGCACCGTTGGCTGCACCTATCCAGGCCGTAACGTATTGATGAGGAACTAATCACTGTGGCGACTCAAAATAACTTCCAAATTTTGCTCATTGAAGATGACACGGCAGTGGCCCAAAGCCTGCAAGATGGGCTGGAACGCGAAGGTTATTCGGCGGTCTGGAAATCATCTGGCCAAGAGGGAGTCGACTATGCCCGCGAGCATAACCCCCATTTGATCGTGCTGGATGTGCGTCTGCCGGATGGCTCCGGCTTTGATTTTTGCCGCCAGATGCGCCAGCTTAAACTGCGCCAGCCGATCATCATGTTAACCGTGCAGCGCGACGAGATCGACAAAGTGTTAGGGCTGGAAATGGGCGCGGATGATTATGTGACCAAACCGTTCAGCCTGCGTGAACTGCTCTCGCGGGTACGGGCGCTTCTGCGGCGCGCCTATGGTGAACTGGCGGCGACCAACAACAGCGAACTGTTCTACGCCGCCGATCTGGTCTTAGACCGGGCCAGCGGTCAGGTGTGGCGCGGCAGCGAACTGCTCAGCCTGACCCCCATCGAGTTTCGCCTGCTGAGTTTCCTCGCGCAGAACCGGGGGCAGGCGCTGACCCGCCAGCAAATCCTCGACGCAGTTTGGGGTTACAGCGCCGATGTTGAAAGTGATCGCACCGTGAATGTGCATATTCGCCGCCTGCGTGAAAAAGTCGAACACGATCCCGATCAGCCGGGGCTGATCCTGACCGTGCCAGGCATCGGCTATCGTTTTGCGGGCTGAATCTGGTTACGTTACCGTAATCGCGCTGAAACCGAATGGT
>JACRBK010000663.1 GCA_016234525.1 Chloroflexota bacterium | reverse complement strand
TCGGCCTGTTCGCCGCCCTCTTGTTCTTCGGGGCGCATCGTCAAATGCTGCTCGACAAACTGCGTATCATAACGCCCGGCTAAAAAGCGCGTGCTGTCGATCAATTTCTGGTGAAACGGTAGGTTTGTTTTGAGTCCCATCACTTTATACTCCGCGAGCGCGCGGCGCATTCGCAGCAGCGCCTCGCCGCGTGTCTCGCCCCAGGCGATCAGCTTAGCCAACATTGAGTCATAATACGGGGTGACAGTGTACCCGGCATAAATGCCGCTGTCGAGCCGGACGCCCGGCCCGGTGGGAGAAATATGGATCGTCACCTGCCCCACCGACGGCAGGAAATTATTATACGGGTCTTCCGCGTTGATACGGCATTCTACCGCCCAGCCAGTGGATTTGACACCATCGACCGGACCCATGCGCCGCCCGCGTGCGATTCGGATCTGCTCTTTCACCAAGTCCACACCGGTCACCAACTCGGTGACAGGATGCTCAACTTGTATGCGGGTGTTCATTTCGAGGAAGTAAAATTGCTTCTCAGGCGTCACCAAAAATTCAATCGTCCCGGCGTTGACATAATTCACCGCCTGCGCCGCTTTGATCGCCGCATCGCCCATGCGCGCCCGCAGATCATCATCCAAAAACGGGCTGGGCGATTCTTCAAACAACTTTTGGTGACGGCGCTGGATGCTGCATTCACGCTCCCCCAGGTGGATTGTGTTGCCGTGCATATCCGCCAAAATCTGGAACTCGATATGCCGCGCGCCTTCGAGCAGTTTCTCAAGGTAGATTGTGCCATCACCAAAAGCGGCCTCGGCTTCGCGGTGCGCAGAGGCCAGCGCCGCATCAAGCTGCGCCGGATCGCGCACGACGCGCATTCCTTTACCGCCGCCGCCCGCCGCCGCCTTGACCATCACCGGATAGCCGATCTTGTCCGCCGCGTAGCGCAGCGCGCCATCATTCAGGCCCGGCTCGGTCCCTGGCACAACCGGCACACCGGCTTTTTGCATCAGTTCACGCGCGGCGAGTTTGTCGCCCATGCGCTCAATCGCATCAGGTGATGGGCCGATCCAGATCACACCAGCATCGACAACGGCTTGCGCAAACTCAGCGCGCTCGCTGAGAAAGCCATAACCGGGGTGGATTGCATCCGCGTGGGACTGCTTCGCCACGTCGATCAGTTTTTCGATATTCAGGTAACTCTCACGCGGGGCGGGCGCGCCGATATTGTACGCTTCGTCCGCGTAGCGCACATGCAGCGCTTCACGATCCGCGTCCGAATACACCGCTACCGTTTTGATTCCCCCCAATTCGCGGCAGGCACGAATAACACGCACCGCGATCTCGCCGCGATTGGCGATCATCACTTTTCGGATCAGGGTACTTTCGATCATATTATTTATTTACCCTCGTCTCGTGGCGCATACGCAGCGCCTCCACCATATCTCGTGTCACCGGCTGCACACCCAGGTGCGGCAGGTCCGGCGACCAACCATGCTCATCAGAGCCGCCCGTCACCAGCAGACCGAACTGATCGGCTAACCGCTGCAAATGGGCGGTCAGCAGCGCATCCAACATGCGATGATACGCTTCCAGGCCGTCCACACCGATCTCGACCAGCGCCGCGACCTGGGCCGCCTGGATCGGCTGGCCCTCGTTCATAAAATCAGGATGCGCCAAAATCGCCACCCCGCCCGCGGCATGGATCATCGCGACCTGTTCCGCCAGCGAAAAACACGCCTTCCGCCCCGCTTCCCAGACCGGGTTAGCGATCTTCGCCGCGTCCCAGTTGGAAGGGGCATACCCTTTTTTCGCCAGCACATCCCGCAGGTGACGCATCCCGGCAAAACGCGGATTTTCAGCCTGTACTTCTTCTATCGCCACCGGATAACCCAGCGCCGTGAGGCGAACACAACAGGCCGCCAAACGATCAAAATCGTCGGCGACGCTGGCCTGTTCGCGCGCCTGAAATGCCGCGTGATAGGGGTCGATGAAATATCCCAGCACATCGGACTCGGCTTCTGTCTGCGGCCCCCAGATGCCATCCCAGCGCGAGGTAAATTCAATCGCGGGGATCAGTTCGATTCCATAGTGGTCCGCCAGCGGCAGTGCGACTCGCGCCCCGCCTGCGTTATCGTGATCTGTGATCGCCAGCACCGACAGACCGATCGTCGCCGCGTGTTGTAACAACCCCTCCGGCGAGACGGACCCATCAGAATAGGTGCTGTGAACATGCAGTTCACAGCGAAAGTTTTCGCTCACAGACGTTTGATGCTCCTACAGCGGGATATTCCCGTGTTTTTTGGGCGGGTTCTCGTCGCGTTTATTTTGCAGCATTCCCAGCGCATTGATCAAGCGTGGGCGCGTTTCGGATGGGGTGATCACATCGTCGATAAAACCACGAGACGCTGCAACATAAGGATTGGCAAACCGGTCGCGGTAATCCTGAACCAGTTCGGCTTTGCGGGCAACGGGATCTTCAGCCTCAGCCAGTTCGCGCCGGAAGATGATATTCACCGCGCCGTCCGGCCCCATCACGGCCAGTTCCGCCGTCGGCCAGGCGAGGTTTAGATCGCTGCGAATGTGCTTGCTGTTCATGACGCAGTACGCGCCGCCGTAAGCTTTGCGCGTCACCACCGTGATCTTAGGAACCGTCGCCTCGCAGTAGGCATAGAGCAGTTTGGCTCCCGCGCGGATAATGCCGTCATGTTCCTGGCGCACGCCAGGCATAAAACCGGGGACATCTTCAAAGGTGATGACCGGAATATTGAACGCATCGCAGAAGCGGATAAAACGCGCCGCTTTTTCGCTGGCGGCGATGTCCAGCACGCCCGCCAATACCGACGGCTGGTTGGCGACGATCCCGACGCTGTAACCACCGAGCCGCGCAAACCCCACCACGATATTTTGGGCGAAGTGTTCGTGAATCTCGAAGAAACGGCTTTCGTCCACGATCAGTTTGATCACTTCTTTGACATCATACGGCTTGCTGGGATCATCCGGCACAATGGTGTTAAGCTCGTCTTCGGTGCGCAGCGGATCATCTTTGGTCGGCTCGAAGGGCGGTTCTTCCATGTTATTTTGGGGCATATAACCCAAAATCTCGCGGATCAAGAACATCGCGTCTTCTTCGCTGTTCGCCGCGACATGGCTCACGCCGCTGATCGCGTTATGGGTCATCGCGCCGCCGAGTTCTTCAAACGACACATCTTCGTGCGTGACGGCTTTTACTACGTCCGGCCCGGTCACAAACATATAAGACGTATCTTTGACCATAAAAATGAAGTCCGTCAGCGCCGGGCTGTAAACGGCCCCGCCCGCACACGGCCCCATGATCACGCTCAATTGGGGGATCACGCCGCTCGCCAGGGTATTACGCAAGAAAATATCGGCATAGCCGCCCAGGCTGACCACGCCCTCTTGAATACGCGCGCCGCCGGAATCGTTCAGGCCGATCATCGGTGCTCCGTTCTTGAGCGCCATTTCCATAATCTTACAGATCTTCGCGGCGTGAACTTCGCTCAACGAGCCGCCCATCACCGTAAAATCCTGCGCATAAACATAGACCAGCCGCGCGTTAATCGTTCCCCAACCGATCACTACACTGTCGCCGAGGAATTGATTTTCGGGCTTATCCATGCCGAAGTTCCGCTCGCGTTGGACCACGAATGCATCAATCTCGCGGAAACTGCCGGGATCGAGCAGCAGATCCAGCCGCTCGCGGGCGGTCAATTTGCCGGATTTGTGCTGCTTAGCGACGCGATCCGGCCCGCCGCCTGCCGCGCTCTTTAAGCGCATCTGG
>JACRBK010000658.1 GCA_016234525.1 Chloroflexota bacterium | reverse complement strand
GGATGGCCTGCCCGGTGGTTACATCCCAGAGAGTCACACGGGGGACCGAACCGGATAAGGCTCGTTGTCCATCGGCGCTAAACTCAATATCTACTGCGGCTACCTCGTCGAGTTCAAATGTGCGGATAATCGCGCCGGTAGCGACATCGAAAAGAATCAGTTCTCCGCCAGCACACTCTATGGCGAACGACCAGCAATGAGTTCCTGCCAGTGCCGTCTTGCCATCCGGACTGAAGGCCACACTTCGGACAAAGGTATGAAACCCTTCCAGGCGGCGGACTATCTCGCCAGTGTCCAGATCCCAGAGGATCAGGCTGGTGGTGTTACTTCCGAAGAGGTAATCCCAGGCTGCTGCCAGCGCCAACTTCCCATCCGGGCTGATCGATAATCCCAAGATTTGCCCTTCGTTGCCCGGCATCTGACGGATCATCTCGCCTGTTGCTCGATCCCACAAGATCAGTGTGCCATCAATGCCTCCCGTCAAAAGACGCTGACCGTCAGGCGTTAGTGCCAGGGTGATAGGCGCTTTGCTCGCTGCGAAACGGCGCAGCAGCCCCGGTGACTTCAGGTTGAGAAGATACACTTTTTGATAGGGGGCATAGATTCCAGTCTGTCCATCCGGGCTGATGGTCACAGCCCCAGAGCCTTGATATTCATCCTGGAGGGTGCTGTAGTCAGCTTTCCACTGGTCGATATTCCACAGATAAATGCGTGATTGGTTGCTGAACAAGGCTGTGTGTCCATCAGCGCTAATAGCAAGAAAGTCAACCGGCGTCAGAAGCCCTTCGCTGTTGAGTTCTTCGCCCGTTTCAGCATCCCACAAACGCAGCGAACCTTCGTCACTACCCGTTAGGATGTTTTTTCCATTAGGATTTATCGCCAGTGAGACAATATTGTTTGGATATTTGTCCACCCGGTAGATTTCCTCGCCGGTTTCCAGGCTCCACACAGAGATGGTGTTACCGGAAACCGAAAAGAGTTTGCTTCCGTCCGGGCTGAAGGCAACGTTGCGCACCTGCCCGACATTTCCCTCAAAGTGCCGGATTTCTTCGCCTGTTTGCGCGTCCCATAGGCGAACCAGGGGATCGGTTGAACCAGAAGCTATCATACGACCATCAGGGCTGAAGGCGACACTAAATATCCAACCGGTGTGGCCTGAAAAACGGTGGATTGCTTCGCCAGTGTTCACATCCCACAGCACCATGTCAGATTTTCCGGAGCGATCAGTGTCGCTGACTTGATACGAATTACATATTCCCGATCCTGAAACCATCGTTTTGCCGTCCGGACTAAAATCTATGCTGCACACTGCTCCTTCACCCACAGGGAACCGCTTGAGAATAGCGTGATCCTCAACACGCCACAGGAATAGTTCACCCTGGGGACAAACTTCATCGGCTGTAATCTGCTCTGTCGCGCAGCTTCCTGAAGCGACAGTTTGACCATCTGGGCTAAAAGCTATATCCCATATCCACTCGCCGTGAAGGTTGAAGATACTGCGTGTGCCTGGGCTAAAAGCCATATCGGCGAGGGTGCGCAGCACTTCAGGCGGCGGCGCGGCAAGACTAACGGCTTCCAGGGCCAGGGAAAGCGCCAGGTCGGTTTTCCCGCCAGAATAATTCTGCTCAGCTTTTCCGGCCAGCACCAGGCTGTGATTTACTGCCGCTTCCCGCTCCGCAGCCGTCTGTGCATCCTGGGCCTGTTGTTCGCGGCTGAGCGCAAACAGCGCCAGCACGGTCATCACCACAGCCACAAGGATCGCTGCCGCGAGGATGACGTTACGCACGCGCCGCCGAAGTATCCGCCGTTGTCTGGCTTCGGTACTGCTAACATCCAAAAATTGACGCTCATCCAGACTCAAGGCGAGATTGGTCTGTGTCGCCCAGTCTTCATACTGCGCCAGCCGGGAGCCAGTCAGCAGGTAGCCAGAGTCGCGCCCCGTCTGTTCCCACTCCGCTGCCGCTGCGGCCAGCCGCCGCTGCAAACGCACATCATCGCGGCTTTGGTCCAGCCAGAGGCGCAGTTGTCCCCATTCGCGGATGATCGCTTCGTGCGCCAGTTCGACGGTAGGCTGCTGGGCGCGGGGATCGCGGTCAAAAGTGAGCAGCCGGGCACGGTCAAAGGCATGGAGTACAGCGCGGGTGGCCTCCCCGCCCGCCGAGAGCAGTTCGGCTTGCGGGGCGCGCCGCCGGGTATCTTCGGTGCCTTCGCCAGGAGCGACCAACCGCAGGCACATCTGGCGGGCTGCTGCCTGCCGTTCGGCGCTTAGCCGCTCATAGATTTCATTGGCACGGCGAGCAAGCGCGCCCAATGCTCCGCCGATCTGCTCATAGGTGGCCAGAGTAAGGGTGTGATCTGAGCGGCGCTCGAACACCTCGGTAAGGGCATATTCCATCATGGGCAGTGCCCCCGGCTGCTGGCTGATTTCGGCTACAATGGCGGCGAGGAGCGCCGGCTCGACCTGCACACCTACCCGATGGGCCGGGGCAGCGACGGCACGTTCCAATTCATCGGGAGTCATCGGGGTGACGACTTCGGTACGCTGGCGGACCAGTTCGGAAAAATCGGGGATCATCAGTGGGCGGTCATAAAAGTCGGCGCGCAGGGTGATGATAATCCGCACTGGGCTGCGTGGAGAGGTGGCGGCTACATACAGGCTGTCCAGAAAACAGCGTGCTTCACCCGGATCGTTCATCAAAGTGAAGACTTCTTCGAACTGGTCAATGACGAGCAATAACTCCTGACGTTCATCCGGCAGACAGAGACGCGCAGCGCGCAGCAACCCTCGCGCGTCGCGGCGGAGATCGTCGATCAGGGTAGGGGGAGCCTGGGGGAGTGTCCGCCGCAGGGCGATTTCGAGTTCGTCAAAAGGCAGCGCGCCGGGCAGCAAGGTGACTACTGACCATGCAGCCGAGCCGGGCAGACCGTTGCGCCGCAGGGCGGGGATCACCCCGGCACGGACGACACTCGATTTCCCGCTGCCGCTCGGTCCAACTACTGCTAGAAAGCGGGACATGGGATGCTCGTCGGCCAACCGGGCCAGCAGACGCTTTACCAACATCTCACGCCCAAAAAAGTCGGCTTCGTCCGCTTCATCAAACGCGCACAGCCCTTTATAGGGATTCACCAGCACAGAATAAGAGATCGGAAGCAGCGCGGCTTCACCCGCAGCAGGCGGGAGACCAGGCGTCAGTTCGCCCGCGCGCAGTTGTGCGTGAAGCGCAAGGGTTTCGGGCAGAGGTGTCAGACCAAACTCGTCGTCTAATAAACGGCGGCAGGTGTCGAACACTTCCAATGCCTTGCCGCGCTGCCCGGAGTGGGCCAGCAGGCGCATCATCTGGCGATAGGTTTCTTCGCGCAGCGGGTCCATCTGTAAGAGTTGGTTGGCGCGCCGAATCCCTTCGGTG
>JACRBK010000104.1 GCA_016234525.1 Chloroflexota bacterium | reverse complement strand
TGCTGCCTATGCGCTTTGGCTGCCCGAAATGATGGGATATGTGCCGCTTGCCCTGCTGGTGTTGTTAGCATTTTACGGCGTATTGGTGTTTCGTCTGCTGGCTGAGTTGCGGCGACCCGGCAGTCCAGAGATAGCTGAGAGAGGATAGGCAAGGAGATATGATGGGACCTTTTTCAGTCGATTTGAATGGTCGGGTGGCTCTTGTGACCGGGGCGGGAGCCGGTGTTGGGCGGGCGGTGGCGCTGGTTTTGGCCGCGTCAGGCGCAGCCGTGTGCGTGTGCGATGTCAACCCCGATCATGCGGATCAGGTGACCGAAACAATCCAGGCGGCGGGTGGGCGCGCATTGGCGTGGACCGCCGATGTCTCTAATCGTTTTCAGGTTGGGGCGATGATCGAAGCTGTGCGCGAGCAGTGGGGAGCGCTGCATATTCTGATCAACGCCACCACCGTGATCAAACCTGCTCCGCTGCTGACTCTGGATGAATATGACTGGCGGCGTATGATCGAGATTGATTTGACCGGCGTATTTTTTTGCACCCAGCTTGCAGCGCGCGTGATGTCTGCGGAGGGCGGCGGTGTGATTGTTAATGTCGTTCGTCTCTCCGGCGAAGGCAGCGCGGCTTACACCAGCGCCCAGAACGGCGTGATCGGCTTTACCCGTGAGACGGCGCGCGGATTGGCAGTTGAGGGAGTGCGCATCAACACAGTGGCTTATGATCATACTCTGGACCCAACAGCAGCGGCTCCGGTAGTGGCGTTTTTGTGTTCACAAGCCGCCGCGTTTATGGCCGGTCAGACTCTCACGGTAGACGGCGGGCGGGGATAGTCGTTAAAGCAGGTGGTTGTATCAGGCCTGACGTTCATGTAGAATAACCCCAATCTGGTTGGTAAATTTTAACCGTGTTTCCAGTTGGTGTGGGGTTCGTGCGAGGCTGCGGGTAAGACCTATGATTTCTCAAACTCTCCTGATTCAAATAGATGACCGTGTTCGCCTCCTGTCGGCAGTATTATCGGCGACTCACTGGCCGGAGGCCGAACAGGCGCGCAAACGTCACCGCGCGCATGTCCATGCTCGCAGCACAACCAAACGGGTTGCTTCATTTACGAACCATCCTGCGGTCCATACGCTGCAAACTCTGCTGGACCAAAATACACCACTGGAAGCGATTTATACCTATGCGCTTAACCTGTCCTGGCCCGATCTCATGCCGAAGACTCCGCTGCCCTGGGCGCCTATGCATTGGAACGAGCAGCTCAAAGACTTTTATACGCAGGCCAGCCTATCAACCTGGTGGGATGAGGAAAAAGAAGTCTGGCAGCGGGCCAAAGATTTGACGCAAAAGGTGATCGGTTCGGCTGATCTTTACCGTTTTTTCAGGCCGTTTACCGGGCCGATTACCGAGCAGTTGGTTATGATGCCGAATGTATCGTATCCGAGCGATCAGGAGATCGGGGTGCGGCTGGAAGGTGTGTTGTTCTGTATTGTGCCGCCGCGTATCGCCTGGGGAGACAACGAACCGTGGCCGTTTGATGAGGATTCAGCGCACATTTACCGGGGATTGGTGACGGAATATGGGCGGCTGTTGATGGTGTCATATCTGCGGCAGAAAGCTGCCGAAGTCGCGCCGCTCGCAAATACTCCTCTGCCGGTTAATAAGTCGTTTCTTGAGAGCCATCCCACCTGGGGCGATCAGTTTACCGGGCTGTTTATTGCGGGAGCAGTAGCGATCTTTTTGGAACAGACGTTAGGCCATAAAGAAGCCGAGTCGTATATCTTGATGGAAAACCGGCTGCATGGTCTGACGATTCTACCAGGTGTGGTCAGCGTGTTAAAACGTTATCTCTCTGAATACAACGACGGCAAATTTCATCAGTTCGCCGAATATTTGCCCAATTTCCCCAAACATCTGCGCGTTGCCAAGCGTGTGGTGTCGCTCTAATCGGCCAGTGCGATCCGATTGATCGCCAGGAGATGACTAAAATGACTTATGAAAATATTGTTGTGGAATATTCGGTTCAAGGGGTGGGTGTGGTCAAACTCAACCAACCCCGCACTTTTAACGCGCTGTCGGGTCCGATGATGGATGAAATTATGGCGGCGCTCGAAGCGATGGACGCTGATCAAGCCATTCGTTGTATGGTACTGACGGGAACTAACCGGGTGTTTGCTGCCGGGGCCGATATTAAAGAAATGTCCGAAGCCAGCCCAGCAGAGATGATCAACAAAGCGTTTATCGCGCGTTGGGATCGTCTACGCCATCTGAATAAACCTCTGATTGCGGCGGTGAGCGGTTATGCGTTGGGCGGCGGCTGCGAGTTGGCGATGGCCTGCGATATGATTGTGGCTTCCGAAAGCGCTGTTTTTGGACAGCCGGAGATCAATCTGGGTGTGATGCCGGGCGCTGGGGGGACTCAGCGGCTTATTCGGACGGTAGGCAAGGCCCTGGCGATGGAAATGTGCCTCAATGATCGTCGTTTGACTGCCATCGAAGCTGAGCGGGTTGGGCTGGTCAATAAAGTCTTTCCGGTCGAGAGTTATCTGCAAGAGGCGATCAATCTCGCCGCGCAGATTGCGGCGCGCGCGCCCCTGGCGATCCGCTTGATCAAAGAGACTGTGAATATGGCGCTCGAAACGCCGCTGTCGGCGGGTCTGGCGTATGAACGTAATAATTTTTATATGCTGTTCTCCACTCAGGATCAAAAAGAAGGCATGGCAGCCTTTTTGGACAAACGCAGCGCGGACTGGAAAGGCGAGTAGTCTGCACCGTTGGCCGAGCTTTCTACCATCACTGTGTTAACTACGGCCAATTTGAAAGGCGATTTGTCGCTGCTGCCCCGGCTGTTTACTCTGATTCAGCAGGAACGCCGGGCAAGCAGCGGTTTGGTGCTGCTGTTTGACCTGGGCGATACCTGCGCATTGGAAGCGTGGATATGCCACGCGACACAGGGCCGAGCGCCGTTTTTGGTGCTGGATGGAATGGGATATGATGCCGCCGTGATTGGTGGGCCGGAACAAGTCCCGATTCCCCCCTCATCGTTGGGGCGATTGGCCGGGCAGATGGTGATGCCTTTTGCCATTTGGAACCGGGTACTGCGGTTGGCCAAACGCGGGATCACCTTTCACCTCGCGCCGGGGAATCCCCCACTGCCGGAGATCTCACCGGTGATTCGCGTGGATCGTTCTACGGCGGCGCTGCCTGGAGTTGGAGAATCCAGCCTGATGTTAGGCGATGTTTCCCCCGAACATCTGGCGCGGGTAGATCTGTCTTGGCCGGAATGGACCGTTCAGGCAGCCAAGTTGGTCCCCGTGCAGCCTAACACCCCCCCCGATCCTACGATCTTGACTCTGGTCGAATTTGTCGAGAATGAAGCGCGCGGTTATGCCGACTTGTAGCGGCGCGGTTATTGATTTTCTGCTGCCGCGATCAAACTCAGTCCATCAATCGTAACCACCGAGAGATACCCCCCTGCGAAACGAACCGTATCGTCTGGCAGCACATCCAGCCACCGGGCCGACGCGGTTCCTTCGATTCCACCATCATATAAGGCTATTTGCGTTTCCAAATGCCCATCGGTGGTGTCATAAGCCAAAAGCTGACTGTCGGTCGTCAGCGCATATAACAGCCGTCCTCCACCTAATCCCAGGCGAGGCGCTTGCAAATGGCTACCGGGCATGTAGGCAATCCAACTGAGCGCGCCATCAGGAGTATAAGCATAGACGGCGCGACCTTCTCCTGGATAGAGATATAACATCCCGCTTGTGCTTTTTAACAGTGCCGCGCCCGAAGTGATCGCGCGGCCCGTGTCGAAACGCGAGGAGATCACCAGATCGTGATTGATCTCAAACAAGCCAGAGCCATCCAACAATAAAAAGCTGCCGTCTTGAGCAGCAAAAGGCAGGATCAGATTAGTGAAACTATTCTGGTACAGAATCGCTCCGTCCGGGCCGATGATGCTTAATTGGTGATCCTGGGTAGCGACTGCCAGACGATCTCCACTGATGACCCACCGTTCCAACCGTCCATTCAGCGGCGGGGTCGTCCATAACCGGCTGCCATCGGGCGCGAAGGCGCGCAAGGTATTGTCTTGCATCATAAAAACAACCGCATTTCCCACCAGCAGTGGGGCGGAATGCATACCCGCTACCGGCCATAAGGCGCTGTAAGAGCCGTTCGCCAACACCAATACTTGTTCTGCCGACGTTGCCGCCAAAACGCGACCATCCGGCAGGGCTAACAGGCCGGTAGCGCTGCCGAATGTGTCAAATCGCCACAGCACCTGTCCACTTCCGGTCACGCCTTCCAAATATTTCCCATGTGCGATGACATACGTCCCGTCACTGAGCAGTAGGGGAGGCAGTATCGCGCCTTCGGTGAGCGAAAAATGGCTGCGATAGGCGGCGAGAACCCGAATGTTTGCCAGGTACGTGAAATCAAGTGGATGAAGCCATCCCAGTTCAAGCGGGTTGACTTGGGTATAACCTGGCCCTCCCTCATAACGATAGCGAGTGCGCGTTTCATAATGCAGGTGAGGCAAGCCTCTGGATGGAGAACCAATCGCGCCAATAATGTCACCACGCTCGACACACTGCCCAGCAGTGGGAAAAAAGTGGTCATTGAGTTCTTCCATGTGGCCGTAAAGGGTATTGACCAGCGATCCATCAGGGAAAGTGTGCTGGATCACGACCACCCCTTTTTCGGTATCCCACCCGGCAGGGTCACTGTAAGTCACCTGTCCGCGCGCGGCAGCTTGCACGGGGGATCCTAACTGCTCGAACGCGACATCTATCCCGGTGTGTCTGCCCCCGAACCGGGCACGGTAAATACCGAAATCAGTGCGCTGGAAATCAATATCAGGGACCGGCAGATCAAAGCGGTCAGCATATCCGCATGGCGCGGGGGTGTCTTGGGCGTGGGCGGTTAGAACAGCCAGAGAGGCTGGGTATGCCAGCCTCCAGCCAGGAAAACCGATCATAATGAGTAAAATGAGCAAAACGAGTCTGTATCGTGCGAGAGAACTCATGCGGGCAACCAGGAAACCATTTATCCTTTCAAGCCGGTGGTAGCGATACCTTCGGTAAACTGCCGCTGCGCGATCAGGTAGATCACCAACACAGGAACTAACGTGATCACCGAACCTGCCATCAATTTATTCAAGTCGACCCCTGCCTCGCTGGAAAAAGCATAGAGGCCATATGAAATAGGCCGCCAGTTGTCGGTAAACGTGACCAGCAGTGGCCATTCGAGCGAATTCCAGGTGCCAATAAAGGCAAAAATAACGGTGGTAACAATTGCCGCCCGAGAAATCGGTACAACGATCTGGAACAAGTACCGGAAATGACCGGCCCCATCGATCCGGGCCGCATCCCACAAGTCTTCGGGAATTTGCATAAAGAACTGGCGCAGCAGAAAAATGCTGAAGGTGCTGGCAAGGAAGGGAACAACCAGCGCTGGCCAACTGTCCATCCATTTCCAAATGACCGGCCC
>JACRBK010000659.1 GCA_016234525.1 Chloroflexota bacterium | reverse complement strand
GGCGGCTCGTTCGTAGCGAATGCTCCAGTTTATTGGGAACCCGGCGAACTGACTGACCCGCAGGTGACGATCCCGGCGGGTAACAGCGCGCGCGTCATCGGGCAAGACGCCAGCGGTCAGTACTACAAGATCATTTGGGTGTGTGACTTTGTGTGGGTGTCAAAGGCGACCATGGGCCCCAACTACGACCAGGTCTGGAACGGCGCACCGCTGCCTACAGGCGTAGTCGAATAAACGATTTTCCGCTTCATGATTTTTCTGTCCGCCCCGGCCCTGCGCTGGGGCGGATGCCGATACCACACCAGTCTAAAAGCTGCCCGCGCTGTCATTTTTTCCCGTTGGCACATTCCCAGGGCTGCGCTTCACTCCACATCCGCTCGAAATCTTGCCGGTACACATCAAACCACTGTTTTTCGGTAAGCTGCGGCAGGTGTAAAAAAGGCGGATCGCAGCAGGGGTTACTCTGGCTATCTTCGTTGATGCGGTCGATCTGGTAAAAATAGGGAGAGACGGTCATCACCCCCTGTTCTGAGTCAGGATCGGAGATGAAATAACCCACCGAAGGCCGCCAGTTCATCAGCCGGATTTCAACCAGGGCGGGGTAAGCTTTCTGCAACTTGCATAAATCGTTCAGGCAAACCGTCAACCGGCTCCACATCAGGTCGGTTTCTTGCCCCACATAATCACTGGTTTCTTTAACGGTTTCAGCGTTGTTGGGGTTGACCAGCATAAACCGGGCTTTTTTGTTCTGATTGAGCAGCGCAGAAAAAAGAGTGCGGTAGGGAGCCACTTTGTTGAGTGAAATCCCGCTGATCCATACTTCCTGCTTGATGTTAGCAATCATATTTTCGATGCGATTATATTCAGCTTTTGATTGCAGCAAGGGCGGCCTGATCATGGCGAGTGGGCCAGGCGCTTGCCCGGTGGGGAGCGGCGGCTGCACCGGGAGGGGGATATGTTGAGCAAATGGCTTGGTGAACTGCGCGCCCGTGCGCGCCAATTCGGAGATCAGTTGTTTTAAGGCGATGTCGTAGCGCTGAGTATGAAAATTCACATATTGCAGACTGTGGAGTTCATAACTCACCGGCGTTGGTTCGAGCAAGAGCGGGATCAGCGGTTTATCCTGGCTGTGGAAATACTTCCATTCTTCGCGGACGCGCCGGGATTGCATTGAGGCGGGTGAAATGACTAAGATCATCACGGAACACGCATCTAACCCGGTCTGGATCGCGGCGGCCCAGTCTTCTCCGGCGCGAATATCGTCTACGTCGATCCAGATGTCTCCCCCGCTTTCGTCCAAATCCTTAGATAGAGTACGACAAAACACTTCATCAGCACGACCGTAGCTGATAAATATTTGTGGCATAATTGATCCTCTTGAGGCTTATTATAAAACCGCGTCGAGTATAACCGCTGTCGGGGTAATCTCAAAACCAAGAGAGATTGGATGAACCTGCCGGTAGGCGTTATGATCAGGGCTGCTTTTAGCGGTGGACTTGGATGGAGCGTGCGATGAATACTCGACCCGCCTGGGGAGCGCTGTTGTTTGGCGCGCTGATCGTTATAGCGATTTTTTTCTCGCCGATCTGGCTTGAGCAGTTTTCCGGTTATATTGAAGAAGATGAAGTCCAGGCGCCGTTTCCCGAAGCGTTTTACCTGCTCTCGAACGAAGCGCAAGACCTCTATACTGACCTGTATGAAGGCGACACCCGCCAGATGGCGATTGATCTGGTCGCGGCGCGGCTGTCGACGCCAGTGGATGTGCAAGAAGCGAATCTCCCCGCGATTGATCCGAATCCCGGCCAGGTGCAGCTCCTCTTGACTGGCGCGTTTATCACCATCGACCCGCTGCGCGGCGCGATAGGGACGGCCTCGATCTACCGCCTGTCGGATGGGCGCGATGTGCTGCGCGTGGAAGATTTCGACGCGATCAACGGGCCGGATCTGCGCGTGCTGCTCAGCGCGCATCCTCGCCCGGCGACCAAAGAGGAACTCGACCAATCGCCGCAGTATCAGGTCGATCTGGGGGCGCTCAAAGGCGATCAGGGCAACCAGAATTATTTGATCTTGGACCCGTCGTTTAACATCGATAATTATACGGGGGGCAGTGTGGTGATCTATTCTGCGCGGTACGACCTCGTGTTTAGTTATGCGTCTCTCACCCCGGCCTCGTCGCCAGGGCTGTAGCGCGCTGGCGGCGGTGGGACTATGATAGGGAAATGATTAACTTTTCACTGGATGAGGTGCTATGTCTGAACAGCCACTCCCCTTTTTGGTCGCTCCCTATTCAGCGTTGGCAGGGGTTTACAACCGTTCGGGGTTGTCCGATTATGCGCGGCAGGGATTTCCTCGTTATATCACCTACGCGCAGTCGATCAATTGGGCCGGATTCCGTATGCTTGACCTGGGCTGCGGAACAGGCGCTTCGACCTGGGTAGGGGCGGAGCAGGGCTACCGGCTGGTGGGGATCGATAACAACCCGCATATGATCGAACAGGCGCGCGCGTATATCTCGTCCCAGGACGAAACGACAGGCCACCTCACCTTTGACGCCCCTTCTTTTGAAGAAATGGATATTCGCCAACTGGAATCACCCATCGGCGAGGTAGACATGGTGCTGGCGATAGGCGGTGTGATGAACACCATGCAAAGCCTGCGCGAACTGGAAACGTCATTTGTGCGGGTGCATCAGGTGTTGGGCGAGGGCAAACTGTTTATGTTCGACATGCGCACCATTCGCGGCCTGGCGAACGAGATCGGTGACGGCGACACGGTGCGGTATGATAACGGCGAAAATTTGACGGTGGTGGTACGCAGCCAGTTTAGTTATGAGACGCTGACCAGCACACGGCATTATATCATCCTGACGCGCTCCGAAGAGGGCGAATGGCTGCGGCGTGATGAAATTCACCTCGAACGCGGGTATCCCACGCAGGGAATCATGGCAGTGTTAGAGCGGAACAACTTTCAGGTGGTGTCGGTGCTCACCCCAGAGATGAGGCCGTTCGATGTGCAGCACGACATGTCCGGGCGGGCGGTGTTTGTCGCCCAGAAACGTTAGGTCCACAGCCCGGCAGAAGCCGGTTTATCCCACATCTGAATCGACACCGTGTCTTGTTCACCCGGCTCAAGCTCGGTGATAGTCGCGTCCATCCATTCGGGCGTGCGTCCGATCAACAGCCCGGCTTCGATCAGGGCCTCGTGCAGCAAAATCGTCGCGACATTACCATCGGGCTTGTCCAGGGCGTAAGTGATCCGCAGCATCACGCCGCGTTTGCTGGTGGCGGGGCCATAACCGGCATCTTTCGCCAGCCAGGTGATCAACTTGGCCCAGCGGGTGACGGTGGATTCTTCGTGTTCGTCAGAGGTTTTTAGCGGTGGGAACGGCGGTGTGATCACCAGTTGAAAACGCGCGCGGCGGCGTCCCTCTTCGCGCAGGATCGCGTCACGCAGGCTTTCCAGTTCTTCATCACTTACATTTTCGAGCAGACGGTCCAGAGGTTCACGCGCCATACCGATCTACACTCCTGCCTGCATATCAACGACGGTTTAAGCTGATAATGTGCAGGTTAACACAGGTCAGGGCTTTATGCAATTAAACCAGACGTTTATTGCTGCGCGGCGAAAGCAGCAGGTTATCAGTTATAATCGAGCTAGAGGTCTAGGAGGGGTAAAGATGATCGACACTCCAGCAGCGATCAATGTGCCGCTGCGAACTGATGAACGCGGAAAAATCCGGGTAGGTGACACGCGGGTTTTATTGGAGTTGGTTATTCATGCGTTCCAGCAGGGCGAAACTGCCGAAGGGATTATAGACAGTTATCCTACCCTGAAACTGGCAGATGTTTACGCAGTTCTGGCCTACTATCTCACGCATCGTAGTGATGTAGATGCTTATGTCCAACAGGCTGAAGCCGCAGCACAGCGTATTCAGCGTGAGGTTGAGGCGAGCTATCCCCCTGAGACGCTGATACTGCGAGCACGGCTGCGCGCCCTACGCGACGACTCCCAACGATCTGACAAATGATACGTTTTCTTGCTGATGAGAATTTTAACGGCAGAATTCTGCGCGGCCTGCAACGTGAGCGCCCCGATGCCGATATAGTGCGCGTTCAAGATACAGTAATGTCTCAGGCTCCTGATCCTCAGGTACTCGAATGGGCAGCGCAACAGGGACGCATTTTGCTCACGCATGACCTTGAAACCATGGTCGGATTTGCTCATGAGCGAATTGCTATGGGGCTGTCTATGCCGGGGGTGATTGCTGTTCACGATACCGTATCTATTGGGCAGGTGATTGAGGATTTGCTGAATGTCCTGGGAGCCAGCGAGATGAGTGATTGGGAAAACCTTGTCACTTTCCTACCTTTTTAGTTCAACGGCCCACCCCTTGATCTCCTCCGCATTACGCTTCGCTGCTAGAGAGGGGAAAACCGGGCGCAGCAAGCGCCGCCCCTACGAAAACCCGGTCGGCTGCGGTCCCCTCTCCAACTAATGTTGGAGAGGGGGTAGGGGGTGAGGCCAATTTAGGATTACTTCCCAGTTTCGACGGGCGCCGGTTGGCCGCTAGATCGTGTGAGCGCGGTTGGGGTGGGGCGGCTGCCCTGCTGCGCGCGGTACGACGTGATCAGCACCACCGAACCGATAGTGATCACGGCAGCAATCAGCGTGCGCAGTGAGATGTCTTCTCCTGCTAACGACCAGCCGAGAAAGACCGCCACCACCGGGTTGACATAGGCATAACTCGCGGCGCGGGCGGGCGTGGTATGGTGCAGCAGCCAGATATAGGCGCTGTACGCG
>JACRBK010000661.1 GCA_016234525.1 Chloroflexota bacterium | reverse complement strand
GATAGAAGCGTTGAACGGCATGGCGGACTGCTCGATTCTGCCAGGGCCGGGATCGGTGATCTTGATCCCACGCCCAACCGCGACATTCACCCCGGTGGGCGCTGATCTGACTCAAACAGTAATCGCCACCAGCGCGCCGCCCAACGTGACCCTGCAAGCCGGGCCGAGTTATTCCGTCCAGGCCTATTCTGTGCAGGATGGCGACACGCTGAGCAGCATCGCCATTTACAGCGACAGTTCATTGCAGCAGATTTGCGAACTCAACCCACCGCCCGGCGGTATTGATTGCAGTGGATGCGTCTGGGAATCGCCAAACTGCTGCTGCCCGCGTGCGCCTCAGTTGAGCATTGGACAGCAGATCAATATCCCTGCGCCCACCCCGACACCGACGTTTACGCCCACTTTTACCGGCAGCGAAACGCCCACCGCCACGCCGACTCATCGCGCTCCCCTGCAAGTCTATCCGGTCCCTGGCTCGACCGTCGCCGGACCGGTACGCCTGATGTGGTTATCGTCGGGCATGTTGGCGGAGGATGAATATTATCTGGTACTGCTGCGCGACGAGGAGACAGGCGAGGTCTTGAGCCAGAGTACACGCCAATTATCGCTCGATCTCCCGGCGGATTATCTGCCCGCCGATGGATCGGCCCGCACGTTTGCCTGGCAGGTTAATGTGGTCTGGTTAGGGTCGGACGGACTGTATTATCCGGTGGGTCCGGCGGTTGCTGAACAACGTTTCGCCTGGTCTGGGTGGTAGAACCCTGGTAGAGCGAGAACATCGGTAGGGGCGCGGCTGCGCCCCTACCCAACATCTTATTCTAAGCGCCCAGTTCTTTTAGACGCGCTTCCCACTTGGTATACATCTTCTGGTACACCGCTTCAGAAATTTCACCCGCCATCAGCTTAGCATCCAACTGATCGAGATAGGCTTTGATCTCATCAACTGTTTGAGGAACCGCCGGAGCCGCTCCTGCCGGCTGCCCTGCCGCCGGAGCCTGCGTCCCACTTCCCCCCTGCTGCTGCATCATCTGCTGCATCATTTGCATCATCATCATTTGCTGCTGCTGCTGCATGGCAGCGGCATCAGGATTGAGAGCCGCACCAATTTGCTGACCAACGCCCAGACCAACGCCTGCCCCAGCGAGTGTGCCACCCATACCCTGATTTGAGGCGGCACTCTGTGCCACTTCCAGGCGGCGAATACGTTCGTAGGTGTTGAAATCCACATAGTTACGCAGCTCTTCGGTGGTGACATCTTTGGCGGTGAACGGTTTGGCCTCGAATGCTTTAATGCGCATCCCAATCGCCTCAAACTGCTCGTTCAGCCGGGCCAGCGCGGCACCTTCGAGATCGCCTAACAAACGGTTGGCTTCGGGGATACTCTGTGCCCCGGCGGACGAAATAAGACTCGCCACTTCGCCCAACAGCATCGACTGAATCCGCTCGCGGATGTCGTTCAGGCGCAAAATGGGCTTTCCTACCCCGTACTGTTTGACGAACCGCGTCGCATCAGACACGCCAATATCAATGATGCCATGTGTGATTAGCAGCACAACGCCAACACCCTTGCCAGGGGTTTCCATCACAATCGGCGGGTTGGTCCCCCAGGGAACCTGAGGCATATCTTTGAGGTTGACGTAATAGAGTTCGACGGTGAAGGGGTTGCGCCCGTTAGTCACAAACCCGACCAAACTTGAAATTATCGGCAGGTTGGCTGTACTGAGCGTATGCGAGCCGGGTCCTAAAGCGTCGAGAACCTGACCCTGTCGGACAAAGACCGCGACCTGGCTTTCCTGCACGATAACTTGCGATCCCATACGGAAATCGCCCGCGCCGCCCTGCGGTTCGCGGTAGACCAGTTCGTCATCCATAACATTAACATGCTGGACAACATCTATAATGCGTGGCATGAGACATTTTCTCCTTTAGGCTGGTTCCAGGCTCTATTCAATGTCTTTCAATACATTTTCACGCAGATTATACGCCTCATTGGCTTCAATTGTCAGCGCATCCAACGCAGCGATCGCCGCTTCAATGCCCTCGTTTTTCAGCGCGGCATCTTGCAGCAGATTCAACGCCTCGGCGAACTTATCGTTGTAATTGAGCAGCGCATAGTCAAACGCATAGATTGTTTCCAGGTCTTCAGGAGTGATCTTATCGGCGTCAAAAAAACCGCTGTACCCAGGATTAGCCGCAGCGATACGGTCAATAAAGGTCTGGAACTTGGTCTTGGCGCTGCGCGTCTTGCTCATATACTTGAGACCGCCTGCATCAAGTAGGGCTTTTTCTGCCATTACCAGGCGGTTCAACTGCTGGCGTAGTGTGGCAGCCACACTCTCGCGGATCATACGATCTGCCTGACGGCGGGTGTTTAATTCCATATAACCACGAAAACCGGGCAGCTTGGAGAGTAGTTTTTCGAGTGAGGCGCGTTCGCTCACGATTTTGTTGTACAAATCAGTCATGATTATTTTTCTCCCTTGCATCGTTCACATTCTTTTCAAGAATACACTAGAGGCCAGCGCAGCACAAACCCCGATTCGTGGGGTATAATGCCCGGCAGAATCGAGATTAACGGGAGAAGAGAGCCGCATGGGCGCAAAAGATCAAGGGGCGAATATGGCACGTTGGCAGGTCATTCCCCGTACTCTGTGTTTTATTACACACGGTGACGATGTGCTGCTGCTCAAACGCGGCGAACACAAACGGATTTATCCAGGACGCTATAACGGCGTGGGCGGGCATATCGAGCGCGATGAAGATGCACTGACGGGCGCGATCCGTGAGATGCAAGAAGAGACCGGGCTGGACGTAAACAACGTGCGGTTTCGCGGACACCTCCATGTGGATTCTGGGGATCAGAATGGGATTATGGTGTTTGTGTTTAGCGCCGAAGCCACATCGAGGGATTTTAAGGATAGTGAAGAAGGAACGCTGGCCTGGGTTCACCGCGAGACGGTCGAAGACCTGCCCCTGGTCGAAGACCTGCCGATCTTGATTCCGCTGATCTTTGATAGCGCCTCGGATACACCGCCCTTTTTTGCTCACACCAGCTATGACACCGAGGATGAATTGGTGATGGTTTTTGCCAATTCGCGTTGAGACGTCTCCCCGGCGCTCTACCCTGCCCCGGTACCATTCCACGAGTCTGAACTACTGGCGGATGTTGGCGGGGTTGACGAGTCAGCGGTCGGCAGTGTGCCGATCTGCAAACGCCCTCCATCAAGCGGCAGGCTCACGCTGAAGGTGCTGCCTTCGCCCTCTTTGCTATACACCCTGATCGTTCCGCCATGACTCTCGATGATATGTTTGGCAATGGCTAACCCCAGGCCAACCCCGCCAAAAACACGGTGACCGATTCGATCCGTATGGGCAAAACGCTGGAAAACGCGCGGCAGAAATTCCTCAGCGATTCCAACGCCTCTATCGACAAAATCCACCACCAAAACGCGAACTTCAAGTACCGCCTCAATGGTGACACTGCAGCCTTCAGGGCTAAACTTGTTCGCATTATCGACCAGTTTACCAAAGGCGCGCACCAGGCCGTCAGGGTCCGCCTGCAACGAGGGGAGATCGGATGGCATATTTACCTTGATAGTGCAGCCATGCGCGCGGGCTTGATCTTCGGCGTCGTCCAATACAATCGAAAGCAGGGCCGATAGACTGACCGGGCGCAGTGAAGGCTCGATGAGGTCTTGTTCCTGCACAAAGAGCAGATCGTTGATCAAACTCACAACGCGATCCAGGTTCGTGCTGATCTTTTGCAGGGCCATGCCCAACGCCGGACCAGCCATCGCCCCGGCCTGAACCAACTGCATATAACCCGTCGCCGCCGTGAGCGGAGTACGCAGTTCGTGCGCCATGGTGGTCAAAAATTCGGTGCGCTGCTGTTCTTGGGACTGCAAGCGGGCATAAGCATCTTGAATCTGATCTTTTTGTTTACGCATTTCTTCGAGCGCGGTCGCGTCATTACTGCGCATCCGTTCAATCAAGGTGCGCATGATGTCGAGCATCATCGCCGGGTTGGCCTGGATTGCCTCGTTAAACGCTGTCTTGTCAATCTCCAACACGGTGACATCGGTCAGGGCGCGAACATTCGCAGCGCGCGCCTCACCCTGGACAAGCGCCATTTCACCAAAATAAATGCCCGGCCCCCCGGTGCGAAGTTGGCGTTCTTCATCGGCGGTAAACCGTTTGGTGAACTCCACCTCACCATCCCCGATGATATAAAACGTCTCCTCAAAAGCCCCTTCACGGCAGATCAAGACGCCTTTTTCAAACTCCCGCTGGCGAGTGAGAGATGCCAGCGGAGCGAGGGCGACCTCGTTCATGTGGGGGAACGCTTTGGACAGCACTTCAACGGCATTTATCTCGGCCATACGATTTTCCTGCCCGCACTCAAT
>JACRBK010000660.1 GCA_016234525.1 Chloroflexota bacterium | reverse complement strand
GTGTTCCTGGTTATTTCGGCAACCGTCGTGTTCTCTAACATCCTGGCTGACCTGTTGTTTGGCGTGCTTGATCCCCGTGTTCGGGTCGGAGGACAAAAATGATGGGATTAGACAGCGCCATCGGGTTTGGGGCGGCGGCGACACTCACCGGCCTGATCATTGGGGTGATTTGTGGGTTGGTGCCGCTGATCCTGGGGCTGCGCAATCAGTTGATCCGCCCGGCGATCATCGGGCTGGCGGCGTGCGCGTTCGGCGGATTCGCGGGGGGAATCTGGGGTGGGCTGCTGCTGCTGCTGCTCACTACCGCCGTGGTGATCTCCTATGCGTATGTGGATCGTCAGGACCCTTTCACCTCACGGGCCAGCATTGATCAGGTCAATTTTGAGGAGTCGAATCTTGACTTTTTCATCCGGCGCATGGCGGGGTTAGGACGCAGTACCCGGTCCGCGATCCATGCTCTGGTACGTAATAAAGCGGGTTTTCTCGGTTTTTTAGGCTTGTTGTTTTTCTTTCTAATGACCGTATTTGGCCCGCTGTTTATCGAGTATGACAGCAGCACCCATATGGAACGGCGCACGCCGGGCGCATCGTCACTCTTCCGGGGACCGACGAGCGAATTTCCGTTAGGGTTAGATTGGGCCGGGCGCGATGTGCTCTCGCATATTGTCTACGGCGGCAAAAACTTGATCGTGATTTCGGTCGAGGCTGGGCTGCTCACCACGGCGGTAGCGGTCGTTCTGGGCGCGCTGGCCGGGTTGTTGGGCGGCGTGGTGGATCAGATACTTTCGGCGCTGTCCAACTTTTTCCTGACTGTTCCAACGTTCCCTCTGTTGTTAGTGCTGGCCTCGGTCCTGACGTTTGAAGACCGATCGAATCTCGCGCTGCTGTTCGCCGCATTGTACTGGCCGACCTTGATGCGTGCCGTCCGTGCCCAGGTATTCAGCCTGCGCGAGCGAGATTATGTGCAGGCGGCTATCGCGCTTGACCTGGGATTGGTCCATATCATCTTGCGCGAAGTGCTGCCCAACATGATCAGCTATATCGTGGTCAATATGATCTTCACCATCCGCAGCGCCATGTATAATGTGGTCGGGCTGGTCTTTTTGGGCATGGTCACGATCCAGGAGCCAGACTGGGGCGTGATGATCTATTTAGGGCGCACCAAAGGCGCGCTTTTTAATCCAAAAGCGGCCAGTACCCTGCTCGCCCCAATCATCGCTATCGCGCTGTTCCAATTGTTCCTGGTGTTGTTCACCCGCTCGCTCGAAGAAATTTTTAATCCGCGCCTGCGGTCTGGTCTATAGGGGAGAACAGGATGCCCGGTGATGATGTTGTTCTGAGTATCCAGGATCTCTCGGTGAATTACCTGACCCCGCGCGGGCAGTTAAAAGCCGTGAGTCATGTCTCTTTCGACCTGCACAAGCGCGAAACACTCGCTATTATGGGCGAAAGCGGCTGCGGCAAGTCCACCTTGAATCTGGCCCTGATGCGGCTGCTTGCCACCAATGCCAGCATCCCGAATGGGCAGATGATCTACACGCAGCGCGACGGATCGAAGGTGGATGTTCTCAAGCTGAATAAAAATGATCTGCGTATGTTTCGCTGGCGTGAATGTTCGATGGTTTTCCAGGGGGCGCTGAATTCGCTTAACCCGGTGATTCGCATCCGCGATATGTTTTACGACACGGCCCGCGCCCACAACGAAAACAATCATGCGCGGGTGCGCGCTCAGGCATTGGAACTGTTTCGCAAGGTGAGGTTAGATCCGCAGCGTGTTTTTAACGCCTATCCGCATGAACTCAGCGGCGGGATGCGCCAGCGGGTGCTGATCGCGCTCGGCCTGCTGCTTAATCCCCAGGTGGTCATATTGGATGAGCCGACTACCGCCGTAGACATCCTGACGCAGCGCACGATTATTGACGTGCTGCAAGCGATCCGCGATGAACTGGGATTCAGCATCATTTTTATCAGCCACGATCTTTCGGTAGCGGCAGAAATGGCCGACACGGTAGCGACGATGTACGCCGGGGAAATCGTCGAGATCGGGTCGGTGAACGATATGTTTTACCGCCCACGCCATGCCTATACCCTCGGCCTGCTGGAAGCGATCCCTCGCCTGAGCGCGGGCGCAGAAGAACTGACCAGCATCCCTGGCAGTCCGCCGGACCTGATCGAGCCGCCCTCCGGCTGTAAGTTCCATGTGCGCTGTCCCTATGCGACAGCTCACTGCGCCCAGTCGGCCCCGCCGCTAGAAATCGTGGCCCCGGATCATATCGCCGCCTGTTTTGAAGCAGACAAGGTACTCGCCAGGGCCTCGGAGGTAGTGCGCACATGAGCCAACCGCTTGTTGAACTTCGCCATGTGGATCGCTCGTTCAAGCAGGGCCGGGTGATGATCTCGGTGCTGCAAGACATTAACCTGACCATCCATCCCAACGAGATTTTATGTCTGGTGGGGGAGAGCGGCTGCGGCAAAACCACCACGGGCAAGATCGCCGCCGGGTTGTTAGCAGTGAGCGCGGGTGAAGTGCTGCTGCAAGGTCGCCCGCTGTCAGACTATCGCGGCAGAGAGCGTGCCGCTGCCCGACGGTCGTTACAGATCGTCCACCAGGACCCGTTCGCTTCGCTCAACCCATCGCATACTATCGGGCAGATTCTCAGTTATCCACTGCGCCGTCACCACATGGTGAACGGGCGGGCCGAACTGCGCCGCCGGATTTGGGAACTGCTCACTCTGGTAGACCTGACTCCGCCCGGCGATGTGGTAAACAAGTTCCCGCACCAACTCAGCGGCGGCCAGCGCCAGCGGGTGAGCATCGCCCGTGCCCTGACGGTAGAGCCGAAGTTGATCGTCGCAGACGAGGCCGTGAGTATGGTCGATGTGAGCATTCGTGTGAGCCTGCTCAAGACTCTGCACGATCTACGCGACAGGCTGAATGTTGCCATTGTGTTTATTACGCATGATCTGGCCCTGGCGAAATATTTCGCGTGGGAAGGGCGAATCGGGGTCATGTATTTGGGGCGCATGGTCGAGATCGGCCCCACACCCGACGTGATCGCCAACCCGGCCCATCCCTACACCAAAGCGCTGATCTCTGCCATTCCCGAAGCCGATCCTGAGATCACGCGCCACAAACAACGGATGCAGCTTCGCAGCGAGGATATTCCCAGCCTGACCGAGATTCCGGC
>JACRBK010000656.1 GCA_016234525.1 Chloroflexota bacterium | reverse complement strand
GGTTCACCTGCCAGCTATCCCGCTAACCCGAACGGGTCAGCATTGGATATTGCCGGACTCTCTAACGCTCAGGGCAACGTATTGGGATTGATGCCGCACCCCGAAGATCACCTTTTCCCCTGGCAGCATCCGCGCTGGCATCGGGGCGAACGTGGATTATTGGGGCTTCGATTGTTCGAGAACGCCATCAGGAACGCCTAGCATCGATTTGACCGGAGGCGCGGCGATGCCGCGCCTCCTCACCATCAATATTGGCAGAGGTAAAAATGCTGACATACGAAGAACTGCTGCAAGCGATCCCACACGCTTTTAAGACGACCGACCTGGCCCACTGGGGGCCGAAACAAACCGGCAAAGTGCGTGATATTTATCACGGCGGGAATGAAACGATCTTGATTACCACTGACCGTTTTTCGGCATTTGATCGCGTGTTAGGCGCTATTCCTTTCAAGGGGCAGGTCCTTAACCAGTTGAGCGCCTGGTGGTTTGAGCAAACCCAGGATATTGTCGCCAACCATGTGATCGCCGTTCCTGATCCCAATGTGACGATAGCGCGCGAAGCCGAAACGCTGCCTGTCGAGGTGATCGTGCGAGGCTACATCACCGGGGTGACTTCGACCTCGCTCTGGACACTCTATGCTCAGGGAGATCGCCAGCCCTATGGCATCTCACTGCCTGACGGCCTGCACAAAAATGATCCGCTGCCCGATCCAATCATCACTCCCACCACCAAAGCCACCGGCGGCAGACATGACGAACGCCTGACCCGCGACCAGATCATCACGCAAAAGCTGGTCGAGCCAGCCCTCTGGGAAGCCGTTGAGCAGGCGGCGCTGGCCTTGTTCCGACGCGGGCAGGAACTCGCCCATCGGGCGGGCCTGATCCTGGTGGACACCAAGTATGAGTTTGGCCTGATCAATGGGCAGCTCGCTCTAATCGATGAAGTCCACACCCCCGACTCCAGCCGCTTCTGGATTCTCGACACCTATCAGCCGGGCAGCGCCACCGAACCAGCCAATTTCGATAAAGAATTTTTGCGCGTCTGGTATGTAGAGCGCGGTTATCGCGGCGATGGCACACCACCTGCCATGCCCACCGAATTTATCGCCCAGGCTGCCGGGCGTTATATCCAGGCGTATGAGCGCCTGACCGGACAGATTTTTATCCCTGGTGAAACGCCCGCCAACGACCGGATCGCCCGTGACTTGCTGGCCTATGAAACCGCCGGAGAACGTCCCCAATGAGCGCTATTATCCCGATCCTGATAGGTTCACAGTCGGATATGCCACACGCCCAGGCAATTGCTGGCGTGTTGGATCAGTTGGATATTGCTTACGAAATTCGCATTGGCTCGGCGCACAAAACGCCCGCCCACGTGTTAGCGCTGCTGGCGCAGTATGAAGCCGATCCGCGCCCCAAAGTGTATATCACCATCGCCGGGCGCTCGAACGCGCTGAGCGGTTTTGTCGATGCGCAGGTGACCGCCCCGGTCATCGCCTGCCCGCCGCCCTCTGATGCTTTTGGCGGCGCCGACCTGTTTTCATCGCTGCGGATGCCGAGTAGTGTTGCCCCGGCGCTCGTGCTGGAACCGGTGAACGCCGCCCTGTTAGCCGCGAAAATTTTAGGGTTGAGTGATCCGGCCATCCAAGCGCGGGCAGCGGCTTTGCAGCAACGTTCGGTAGACGCGGTGCTGTCGGCTGACCGCGCATTAGTAGAGGAGCGCGGAGAAGCATGATCACCGAATCGCAGACTTCGTTAACCACCGATGACGATCACCCCCGCGAGGCGTGTGGCGTATTCGGCATCTATACCCCGGATCGTGAAGCGGCGCGCCTGACTTTTTTCGGGCTGTACGCGCTGCAACACCGGGGACAGGAAAGCGCCGGGATCGCCACCAGTGACGGCCAGCGCGCCTGCCTGCATAAAGGTATGGGGCTGGTATCTCAGGTATTCACCGAAGAAAACCTTGCGCCGCTAACCGGGCATCTGGCGATTGGACACACCCGTTATTCAACCACCGGCAGTTCGAACTTGCGTAACGCCCAACCCTACCTGATCGAGACGCTTCACGGCCCGCTGGCGGTGGCACATAACGGTAACCTGACGAATGCGCTGGACCTGCGCCAACTGTTACTCACGCGCGGGGTCGGGTTGTCTTCGACCACCGACAGTGAATTGATCACCCAAATTTTAGCTGCGCCGCCGGAAAGCTGGAATGGAAACGGTAATGGGGGCAATGGCAAACACCCCTCAGAGGATCGCTGGATCGAGCGCATCCAGGCGCTGATGCGCATCGCGCAGGGAGCTTATTCCCTGGTGCTGCTGACGGCTAATGCCGTATACGCCGTGCGCGATCCGTTCGGAATGCGCCCGTTGTGTTTGGGCCGAGTTGGGGATGGTTATGTCGTCGCCTCTGAAACCTGCGCCTTAGGCACGATTGGGGCGGAATTCGTGCGACAGATCGAGCCGGGGGAGATCGTCCGGCTGGATGATCGGGGTGTAACTTCGGTTGTTGGGTTAGAGGCCCAGGCACGGGCCTTGTGTGTGTTCGAGTATGTCTACTTTGCCCGGCCCGATTCTGATCTGGAAGGACAGGTCATTCACCGGGTGCGCCAGCAGATGGGGCAGCAGCTTGCCCGCGAAGTCCCAGTCGAGGCTGATATTGTGGTTCCAGTCCCCGACTCCGCCATCCCGGCGGCGATTGGCTACAGTCTGCAAAGTGGGATTCCCTTCACCGAGGGCTTGATCAAAAACCGTTATATCGGGCGCACGTTTATTCAGCCGGACGACGCATTGCGCAAACAGGGCGTGCGGCTGAAATTTAACGCGCTGGGGGCCAATCTGCGCGGCAAGCGCGTAATTTTGGTCGACGATTCGATTGTGCGGGGCAATACGGCCCGTCCGCTGGTACAGCTTTTGCGCGATGGTGGCGCGACCGAGGTGCATGTGCGTGTCAGTTCGCCCCCGGTGCGGCATCCCTGTTTTATGGGCGTGGATATGGCAACCTACACCGACCTGATCGCCCACCGCCTGAAGGTAGACGAAATCGCGCAGCATATCGGCGCGGATTCGCTAGGTTATCTCAGCCTGGAAGGTATGTTAGACGCGATCCAGGCCACGACCGGGCAGCGTTTGGGCTACTGCACGGCTTGTTTCTCTGGCAATTATCCTATCGATATTCCAGAGTGGCTGTTTGCCGACAGCCGCGAAAAGTTGATCTTCGAGGGGGTATGGCGATGAACAAAAACAAGCGTGTTTTGGTGATCGGCAGCGGCGGGCGCGAACATGCCCTGGCCTGGACTCTCGCTCGTTCGCCGCGTGTGGAGCGGGTCTATGTCGCCCCTGGTAACGGCGGAACTG
>JACRBK010000657.1 GCA_016234525.1 Chloroflexota bacterium | reverse complement strand
GTCACGGTCCAGCGGCCAATAGACTTTGGGCGGGCGGCCATTCTGAATCAACTGCGGGCCGGTGATGGCAAAACCATACGAATCAAGGTCGATTACACCCTTTAACCAACTGGTGCAGGGAATCGCGCCGATAAAAATAAACAAAGCCGTCGCAGGCCGGACCACGTCTTCGCCGGTCTGGCGGTTGCACACCGTCACAGCTTCAACATGATCATCGCCATGCACCTCGCCGATTTCAGAATCGAGCATCACTTCGATATTCGGGTGCGCATTGATACGATCCACAAGATACTGTGACATTTTTTCTTCGAGCGTTCTGCCGCGTACCACCATCACCACTTTTGAGGCGAACTGCACCAGGTACATCGCGGCCTGTCCCGCCGAGTTGCCCGCCCCGACGATATACGCCGGTTGATCCTGGCACGAAAGCGCCTCAGTGAGCGCTGCGCCATAATACACCCCCGCGCCGGTGAGTTTTTCCGCGCCTGGCACGTCGAGTTTACGGTAAGTCAGACCCACTGCGACCACAACGGCATGACTGACGATTTCGCCGCCGTCGGCCAGGGTCAGCACGCGATAGGGGCCTTCGATGCGCAGTCCTACGGTTTCTTGTGGGGAGAGAATTTCGACCCCAAACCGTTTGGCCTGAGCCGTCGCTCGCCGCGCCAGATCGGCCCCGCTGAGTCCCGACGGAAAACCGAGGTAGTTTTCGATGCGTGAACTGGTCCCTGCCTGACCGCCGGTGGCATGGCGTTCGATCATGATCGTGCTCAGCCCTTCGGAAGCGCCATACACTGCCGCCGCTAATCCTCCTGGCCCACCGCCTGCAATCGACAGATCATAAAAGGTCTTGCCCGCGTGGGTCTGCAAACCGACCTTCTGCGCCACTTCACCGGGCATGGGATTTTCCATCAGGGTCGCGTCGGGATAGATCACCAACGGGAAAATGGCCTGTTCAATCTGGAAATGGGCCAACACCTGGCTAGATTCCGGATCCAGGTCCACATCAAGGTATTGGTAGGGAACCTGATTGCGCGCTAAAAAGTCTTTGATGGCGTGCGCTTCGGGCGACCAACGGTGGCCGAGAATGCGGATACCTTCAAAAGCCGGGCGATAAGAAGCCAGCCAATCCTCTAACAGATCGTCTAATACCGGATAGAGTTTTTCTTCAGGCGGATCCCAGGGCTTGAGCAAATAATAATGCACTGATACAGCGTTAATCGCATTGATCGCGGCATCGGTATCGGCATACGCGGTCAGCAGCACCCGTTTGGCATCAGGATAGAGGCGCAGCGCAGCCCCTAAAAATTCCACGCCGTTCATCTGAGGCATTCGCTGATCGACTACAAACAGCGCGACCGGGTCATTTGTTTTACGGAGTTCTCGCAAGGCTTCTAACGCATCGGCCCCCGAATTGGCCCGCATGATCCGGAATGATTCGCCATACTGTTTGCGCAGATCGCGTGTGATAGCTTGCAGCACGCTCGGATCGTCATCGACTGAAAAGATCACAGGTTTGGGCATGTTTACATTCCTTGAGTTTAATAACCAGAATCCGGCGTTTTCGCATGTGGATCGCCAGCCGACGGGACACGCGCATAACGGTAAACATCAGCGACGACCTGGATTGCGCAGGCCAGCGCGATCACACCCAGCAGCCCGCCCGCTCCCAGCAATGGCCCCGCGAGGCCGACGATCAGGATCACAATGGCGCTGCCTAAGCGCATCAGCGCCACCTGATTGTCCGTAAGCTCCTGGGTGGTCTCAGTGGTCGCCAGGTCGAGAATAGCAATCGCAATCAGCGCCAGACTGACGGCTCCAGCCGCCAGCAAATGTTCCTCGTTGTGCAGATCATGACCCGCTTCTAACAGCACAATCTTCTTAGAAGCTACACCAAAAGCAGTGATAGATGCCACAAGCGGCAGGTGCATATACACCCAGACCTGCCCGGCAAACTGCGTGCGCCTCACCACTGATCCCTTGATATTATCGAAATAAATCCACCACAGGCTGGCGGCTGTGATCAAAGCCAGTCCGCCGTAAAGCGCATTCGCCAATTTTAGATGTTCTTCTTCAGAGGCATGAGTGATTACTTTGATAAAAGCTTCCCCCAATACGATGATGGTAAACAGGCCAAATCGTTCCGGCAGATGATGAGTATCGGGCGGGTTTTCGGCTTGTAAGCGGCGGGTGCTGGGCAGCAGGGGGGTGCCAAAATCGATCACCATACCGGCAATCCAAAAGAAAAAACGGGCTGGTTCTGGCACAAAAACTGAAACAAACCAGATCAGCGCCGCCAGGGCAAAACCAGTCGCGTAGCGCGTGGTCAGTTGGCGGGCGCGAGGCCGCTGACGTCCGGCGCGCAAATACATGAAGATCAGGCACAGCCGCGCGCCGACATATCCCAGGGCAAACCCCTGAGAAGTCTCTGCCAGACCATCGTGAATATTGATCGCCAGGATAGCGACGGCAAACATCTGGGCAAAGATCAACAGGCGGTGGCCGACATCATCCAGATTAAAACGGGTGATATAAAAAGCTGTGCCGGTCCAGGTCCACCAGGTAGGGATAAACAGCGCCGCAAAGCTCAGCACCCCTTCGAGCGATATGTCATTGCTGAGCCTGTCTCCCAGCGCGATCACAGTGGCGACGTAGACTAAATCAAAAAATAATTCCAACCAGCCCACCCGCTGACCTTCGGCATGTTCAGTTTTTGAGATATGCAGTCTAAAAATCCCCGATATGGATAACATAAGCTCCCCTTCTTGACGGTGTAGTTTTCATATTGATTATACTAATCAAGTTAATCCAGCAAACAAACCCCAGAATAACTTTAACAGGTTTTTTGCGCTCTATTTTTGTCCAGAGAGCAAATAATATTATTGCTAATAAAAGAATAAATTCATATAAAAAATCTATAAATAATGTTGGCATTTATCTTCAATATCAGTAGAATCCTTTTTGAAGCTGTGAAAGCATCAATGACATTTGATGTAATACCGGCTGTATGTGGTGTCTCACCTTAAAAATAACCATCAAAGAGTAGTTCGTTTCTAGCGGTCAGGAGGTAATCCGGTGAGAAAAGTTCTAATTGTTCTATCCGAGTTCGGCTTTTGGGGTGAAGAATTAGTCGGTCCCCTGGAAGTGCTGGATGCAGCGGGTTATGAGTCAGTTTTTATGACTCCTAAAGGCCGCCGCGCTCATGCACTACCCCCCAGCATGGACCCGACCTACATGGATCCCCCGCTGGACAAGTTGGTGACTTCTGAATACTACGCCAAAAAAACTCGTGAAATCGACGAGGGCACGCGCATTGACAACCCGATCAGCCTGCGCGACTGGTTCCCGGAGCGCCCCTACTTTAGCTCTCCTCATTTTGCGCACGGGCTGGAAGAGTATCACAACAAACGCGACCAGGCCTGGAAAGACCTGGAAGCCTATGACGCCCTGCTGCTGGTCGGCGGCAGCGGTCCCCTGATCGATATGGTGAACAATCAACGCCTGCATGACGTGATCTTGGGCTTTTTGGCGCTGGACAAACTGATCGTGGCGGAATGTTACGGCGTGACTTGCCTGGCCTTCGCTCGCGATTGGACGGATCGCCGCAGCATCATCTGGGGCAAACACGTTACCGGCCATGCGCTGGAATACGACTATAAAGACGGCACCGGCTTCTTGAATACCAACCTGAACATGGGGCCGCCCCCGTACCCGCTGGAACTGATCTTGCGTGATGCGACCGGCCCCGATGGTCAATATCACGGCGGTGTAGGGCATACGCTCTCGACGATCCTGGACTACCCGTTCCTGACCGGGCGTTCGACTCAGGATTCGCACCTGGTGGGTGAACTGATGGTACAGGTTCTCGAAAACGGGCTGCGCCGCTACGGTTGGTAGGGTGGTGAACTATGGGCGTGCCCTGATTAAGCTAAGAGGGTACGCCCGATAAAGTCGATGGAGGCTAAAAAATGCCGAATAAAGCTGGTCGTTTTGCAATCATTGAACAATTTCTTGCCGATGGCATGACCTATATGTTCGGCAATCCCGGAACAGTGGAGCAGGGTTTTCTGGATGCGGTGGACGAATATCCAGGCTTTCAGTATATCCTGACCATGCAAGAAACCATCGCTGTCGCGATGGCGGATGCTTATGCCCGCTACACCAAAAAACCCACCCTGGTCCAGCTTCACAGTGGGGTAGGGTTGGGCAACGGGATCGGCATGATATACCAGGCGTTTCGCGGACATTCGCCCCTGGTCATCGTCGCCGGTGAGTCGGGTATCAAATATGACGCGATGGACGCACAGATGGCTGCCGATCTGGTCAGCATGGCCCGACCGGTGACCAAGTGGGCTACCCGCGTGGTTGATCCGGCTTCGACGCTGCGTGTGCTGCGCCGTGCTGTCAAAATCGCGGCTACTCCCCCGATGGGGCCAGTGTTTGTCTGCCTGCCCGCCGATATGCTGGACCAGACTATTCAAGAGCCAGTGGTTCCGACCTCGTTCCCCAGCACCCGCGTGGTCCCTCACCCGGACGATGTCGCCGCTGCCGCGCGCCTGCTCAGCAACGCGCAAAAACCGCTCATTATCATGGGCGATGGCATCGCCTATGCCGGGGCGCAGGTGGAACTTGAACGGGTCGCCGAAAAACTGGGGGCGGATGTCTGGGGTGCGGATAACTCCGAAGTCAATCTCCGGGCCAATCACCCGCTGTATAAAGGCAGCCTGGGGCATATGTTCGGGTCGAGCAGCAGCCGCATTGTACACGAAGCCGATGCTATATTGATCGTGGGGACGTATGTTTTCCCCGAAGTCTTCCCGTACCTATCGACGTCAGATATTTTTGCGTCGAACGCCAAAATCATCCATTTGGACCTGAACGCTTACGAGATCGCCAAAAATTTCCCGGTAGACCTGGGTATCGTAGCCGATCCGAAACTGTCATTGGCGGCGCTCGCCACCGAACTCGATGCAACGATGAGTACAGCGCAGCAGCGTGCCGCGAAAGCGCGCCTGGAAACCAGCGGCGCAGCCAAAGAACAGTCGCTCAAAGCTCAGTTTGAGGCCGACGAGAAAGTCCGCGACGAAATGCCGCTGCACATGTCGCGTTTTGCTCAAGAATTGGCCCGGCATCTGCCCGACGATGCGATCATCTTTGACGAAGCGCTGACCAGTTCGCCGCCGATCACCCGCCATTTGCCGCCGATCAAACCTGATACGTTCTTCCAAACACGCGGCGGATCGCTGGGCGTGGGCATTCCTGGCGCACTCGGTCTGAAGTTGGCTCGCCCTGACAAAACCGTGATCGGTTTTACGGGCGATGGGGGCAGCATGTACACCATCCAGGCACTCTGGACGGCGGCGCGCCACAACATCGGGGCCAAGTTCGTCATCTGCAACAACTCCAGCTATATGCTGCTCAAACTGAATATCATGCAGTACTGGCACGAACAGGGTTTGCCGATGGGCAAGTTCCCCAGCTCATTTGACCTGGATGGCCCAGTGGTCGATTTCGCCAAAATCGCGGAATCGATGGGTGTGCCGGGCGTGCGCGTCGAACGTCCCGACCAGGTTGGCCCGGCCATCCAGCAGATGCTCAGTCATAACGGCCCGTTCCTGATCGATCTGGTGGTTGACAGCCAGGTACCTGGCGTTGGCAAGTAACCGTAGAGGAAATTCATGGCAACCACTTTTGGTAAAGCATTTTACGAGCGGCACGTTGATTTCCTGGAAAAGCAGGACATCAACAACCTGATCGAAATGCAGTACCACCCGGACGCTGTTCTGGTCGGGTTTGACTTTATCGTGCGCGGCCAGGCGGCCCTGCGCGAACACTTCAAAAACTACCTGGAACATCTGGGAACTATCACCCTGCTGTCCACCGATAAATTTACCGAGATCGAAGACGCGATTTTCTTCGAAGCTACTGTAAAAACGGATTTCGGTGAGGCAGTGGTATACGACGTGTTCACATTTCAAGACGGCAAAGCGATCCGGCAGTTTACGGGCGTGAAATCCGTCAAACCCAAACAAAGCTAGTGGTGTGGAGCAAAACAAACAATGGCAAATTTAGCGCCTCTGACCAAAAACGAAGTTGAAAAAATGGTGGTGGACTGGTACCTCGCCCTGGACGTTCACAAACCGATAGCGGAAGTGATGCAATTCGTTTCGGAAAGCGAACTCGAAATGGTGTTTCCCGAAGCGACGCTGCACAACCTGGCCGAAGCCGAAAAACTGGTTCGTGACGGGTGGTATCGGCTGTTCTTCGATGAAGTCCATACGATGCAGTCTCTCGACATTAAACTGTCGCCTGACGGCCAGCGCGCCGACATCAAGCTGGTTGTGCGCTGGGAAGCCAGCAAATGGACTCCTCCGGCGCCCAATTCGGAACGGCTGAAGATGGATGCGTACCAGACCTGGGTTGTCAAGCGATCTCCCGCCAGCGGAAAAGCTGTGATCACCCGGTATGTGGTGGACGAACTCAAGCTGCTGCCCGGATCAGCCCCGCTTTAGGCGGTCTGAAAGTTTGGTAGGCGGCCCCTACATTCTCTATCAATTACGTTGTGTGACGCGGCCTTGTGCCGATAAACAAAGCTATAGTCAGCAGGAATGTCATAAACAAGGAGAAAGACGGACATGGCTAACACAGATTTGGTCTTCAAGATGTATGAATACTTCGGCAAAGGCGACATGGACTCGATCAAGCGCGAACTGTTTCACCCGCAAATGAGCTGGACCATGCCCGGCCATCACCCGCTGTCAGGCCGGATGGAAGGCGTAGATGCCGTGATCGCGTTCTTCGGTGCGCTGTTCCAGGCGGGCATCTGGGTAGACAACGCGCATTTTGGCGTGTTGGATGACGGCACCGTCGTCGAAAAACATACCGGCCATGGCAAGATTGGTGAAGAAGAATTTATCTTCCCCACCTGCACCTCCTACGGGATCAAAGACGGCAAAATCTTCGAAGTGCGCGTGCACACTGGCGATCAGCACACGGTAGACCGTTATATGTGGACGGTATTCAAGCTGAAGGGTATCCCAGAACGCCTGAACCAGAAATAATCCGTGCCGGCTTGAGCACAAGAGGAAAACAACATGGCTGATACAACTCCCGAATTAGTCGGCAAAGCCTACGAGGCACTTGCCAGCGGCAACCGGTCCGAAATCGAAAAATACTGGGACAAAGACATGAACTGGCTGGTCCCTGGTCATAACCGGCTGTCCGGCTGGTATCACGGCCTGGATGCATTCCTGGCTTTCATGGGCGAGGTGGGACGCCTCTCGGCCCGTAGTTTCCACATGACCGCGATTGCCGTGATGGTCACAGGCGAATGGTCCGCCGATGTTACGCGCAATGTGGGTTACCGCTTGGGACACGAACCCAAAGGGCTGATGCCCGCTACCGGAACGCTGCCCTATACCAAGCTCGATATCGACGTGGTGCATGTGCTGCGTTGGCGTGACGGCAAGGTGATCGAGGGCAAAGGTGGAATCTTCGGTGATGGGACGGACCAGTACGATCAGTTCTGGTCGCCTGTCGGAGATAATTCGGAACGTTTAGAAGAATAACCATTCGGTTTACTGCCTTCGGGCGAGGAGTACAGCAATGCCTATCATCACTATTCAGTTCATCAAAGACGTGGTCGCTACTCCTGAGCAGAAGCGCGAACTCCTGCAAAAGATGACCGAAACCTTCGTGTCGGTGCTGGGTGAAGTTGTTCGCCCCTACACTTACTGCATCATCCAGGAAACCCCGATGGGCGAATGGAGCATCGCAGGCGTCCCCATGCCCGATCTGGAATATTTGATTGGTGATTACACCAGCAAAGTCCATGCCCGCGCCAACGAAATTATGGGCCAGGTCGTCGCACAGCAAAAAGCCGACAGCGGCAAACGCTGAGGAGAATCATTGGGACAACCGTCCCAAGGGGCAAACGAAATGTCACACGCTGAAGAACATCGCAAACTCTTTGCACGCTGGTTCGAAGAGTTGTGGAACAAAAAGAACTACAGCATCGCCCACGAACTGGTGCACCCTGATTTTACAGCGCATGGCGCTGGCGGTCAGGACATCAAGCAGGGGCCAGACGGCGTGATCGGGATGGTTCAGGCATGGCATACCGCCTTTCCTGACGGCAAAATGACGATGGACGACATTATCACCGAAGGTGAATATTCGACCATCCGCATGACCTGGCGCGCCACACATACGGGGCCGTTTGGGCCGATCCCTGCCAGCGGCAAAAAGATCGAAGTCACTTCCATCGGGATTGATCGTGTCATTGACGGCAAGATCACCGAAGGTTGGGGCGAACTCAATATGCTGGGCATGTTCATGCAGATGGGCGTCATTCCTTCGCCCGACCAAAGCTAAGCACGAGGCGAGCCGGTGATCTTTAACCGGCTCCCTTCTGCCATATTTTAGGGAGGGAAATAGCATGTCGGAACAAAACAAAACTATCGTGCGGCGCCTGTTTGATGAGGCTTGGAACAAAGGCGACTTGAATTCGCTCGATAAACTATTCACCCCCGACTTCATCGATCACACCATACCACCCGGAATGGCCAACGGGCGCGATGGCTACCGGCAGTTAGTCACTACATTCCGCAACGCCCTGCCTGACCTGACGTTTACGGTCCAACAACTGCTGGCCGAAGGTGATCGGGTAGCGATCCATCTGACCGCCAAAGGCACTCACAAGGCAAATTTCCTGGAAATTCGGCCTACCTTCCGGCAGGTGAACTTTTCCAGCATCTCTTTTTTCACCATACGCAACGGCCAGATCGCTGAACGGTTTGGCATCTCAGATGTGCCTGCCGTGATCATGCAGCACAATGCGGCGGTTGAAGAAAACAAGAAGTTAGTCCGCGATTACTTCGAAGAAATATGGGGTAAGGGCAATTTCGACAAAGAACCTCAATTTGTAGCTCAAGACATTGTGGTCCATGCACCACCATTCCCTGTTCCGGGTGGAATCGCCGGGCCGCTGCAAATTGTCGGGACTTTCCGAGCCGCCATTCCTGATCTGAAGTTGGTCCACGATCTGATGTTCGGTGAAGGGGACAAAGTTGTTCACCGTTACACCGTCACCGGACACCACACGGGCGCTGAATTATTCGGCGTGAAGCCCTCCGGCAACGCCCTGGAATTTACGGGGATCAACGAATTTCGTGTTGAGAATGGTCGCATCGTCGAACGCTGGGGCAACCTGGATGTTATGCGTCTCAGCCGCCAGTTAGGTCTGGGCGGGTAAAACCGGCCAGCAAGGGAGAACCTACTATGATGACACCTGAAGAGAGACAACTACCCCATCGTTCGCACGCCGACTGGCTGAGTACCGGCAACAATGACGTGGTAGACGAAATCTACGTCGAAGACTGCCGCATTATCAGCGCGAATGTCCCGCCGGAACTGAGTTACGGGCGCGAAGGCTTCAAAGCCTATGCCAATTTTTTGCGCAGCGCCTTCCCTGACTTGCAAATCACCGATGATGAAATCCTCTACGAGGGTGAACTCGCCTCGGTGCGCTGGACTTTTCACGGAACACATCTCGGCCCGATGATGGGCATTCCGGCCACCGGTCGCAAGGTCTCCATCAGCGGTTTTGACATCATGCGCATTCGGGGCGGCTACATCCTCGAACTGTATCTGGAGCAGGACATGTTCGGCTTGCTCTCGCAGCTTGGGGCGTTCGATCAGCCTCAGAAATAAACGATAACCGACGATACAGTGAGGAGAACAGCACTATGTCTGATGAAGCCAAGCGCCTCTACCGCTCATTTGTAGAAGACGTCATCAATAACGCCCGCTACGAATTGATCCCCGAAATCTTCTCGGAAGATTATAAGGATCACAGCGCCCCGCCGGGTGCGCCAACGGGCGGTTTCGACGCGATCCGCGCGATCCCGGTGATGTTTCGCGGCGCGTTCCCTGATGTGCATTTTGTGATTGACGACATGGTAAGCGAAGGTGACTGGGTCGCCACACGGGTCACGGGCCGGGCGTCGCATCTGGGAAAACCCTTTATGGGAATCGACCCCACCGGCCTGCGCGCCACCTGGACCTCGATGGGTCTGTTCCGGGTCGCCAAGGGCCGCATTGTGGAACATCACGGGCAGCCCGATCTGGCCGCCCTGCGCCGCCAGCTTACCGCACCGATCAAACCGGGATCGCTCGACCACAACCGGCAGCTTGTCACACGTTATGTGTACTACACCAACGTGGGCGACCTGGATCGTTTTGATGAGTTTGTTGATCCCAATTTCGTAGACCACAACGCCCTGCCCGGTCAAAAACCCGGCCTGGAAGGCCTAAAAGATGCCTACCGGATGTTCTCATCGGCGTTTTCGGACCTGTGGTACACCTTTGAAGCCCTGGTCGCCGAAGATGATCTTGTCACCGGGCGCGGCGTAATCGAAGGCCGCCATACCGGGCCGTTTATGGGCGTTCCGCCTACTAACAAGGTGATCCACTGGACTGGTACGCGCATGTTCCGCCTGAAAGATGGCAAAGTCACCGAGGGTTGGATCGACCTGGATATGTTCGGAATGATGATGCAGATTGGCGCGATCCCGATGCCGGGTCAGCGCTAATCGACAACCGGGGGGCAGAACAGCCAGACGGCTGATTCTGCCCCTCAAAAGCTCCTGTAAAAAAACAGGTTAGGGTGCAAGGGGATTTAAGTTATGCCAACTCCTGCCGAAAACAAAGCAGCGGTCCTGAAATTTTATGAAGAGTCGCACCGGGGAAACCTGGAGGTTTATGACACCATGATCGCGCCTGATTTTATTAATCATGGTGTGGGACCAATACCGGATATGAAAGGGCCAGAAGCGTTTAAACAGGCCTATATCATGTATATCACGGCTTTTCCCGACTTTGACACACCGCCGCAGATCGTCATCGCCGAAGGGGATTATGTGATGCTCTACGGCCCGGCGACTGGAACCCATTTAGGCGATTTTATGGGGCTGCCCCCTACCGGTAAAAAACTGCAATGGTCAGGGGTATCAATCTATCGCTTTAACCAAGAGGGCAAGATCGTTGAACGCTGGCAAGAGTTAAACGCATTAGGACTCATGCAGCAGCTTGGCGTGATACCGCCCATGGGTGGAGGGCGTTAGCCGCTCCCCAGAACAGGAACCTATCATGCGTCGCGAGATCAAGTTCAAAAGTGAAGGATTCACCTGTCGAGGTTGGTTGTACATCCCGGATAGTTTGAAACCAGGGACCAAAGCGCCAGCCGTTGTGACCGCCAATGCTATCACGGCCCTTCAGGAAATGATTGTGCCTGTTTATGCTGAAAGACTGTCAGCGGCTGGATTTGTCACCTTGATCTTTGACTATATCCATTGGGGTGCGAGCGAAGGTGAGCCGCGTAACCACTTCGCGGCCTATACCCAGCAGCAAAACCTTCGGGATGCCATTGTTTTTTTGGCCGCCCAACCCGAAGTCGACCCGGAACGCATCGGCGGTTTGGGCGTGTCGATGGGCGCGAGTCATATGCTCTACCTGGCTTCATTTGAACGCCGCTTGAAAGCGGTTTCGGCCATCGCTCCCTATATCAACCCGATTGCTGTCTGGGAGCCGATGTTAGGGAAGCCCGCGCTTCAGGGGTATCTGGCCCAGATCGGCCAGGAGCGCGGTCAGCGCATGGCGAGCGGAGATCGCGCGATTTATGTGCCGGCGGTGGGCCATCAGGGTGAAATGGCAGTTATTCCCCAGGAAGAAGCCTACGACTTCTATATGGAAGCCCAGCGCACTGTTGCACCCAACTATGAAAACCGCATGACGCTGCAATCCGCTGTCAACATGATCGAATATAACCCGGACTACGCGATCCATCTGGCAGCCCCCACCGCCCTGCTGATCATGCACGCTCAGCAAGACATGATCCCAGAGGCGTTGGTGCGCGAAGTCTTTAACCGCGCCCAGGAGCCTAAAAAGATGCTGGTTCCGAACTGCCGCCATACCGATCTGCTGTCTGGCGAACCCTGGGTCACACAGTCAGCGACCGAATCTATCGCCTGGTTCAAAACCCATTTGGGTGTTACAGCCTGAGTTGGGCTGGCTTAACCAGGAACTATTGTAAGTGACGCACACGACATCTAAGGAGATCACCATGTTCAAAAGAATCAGTTTCAGCGTTTTGATAGGCGTTCTTGTCGCGATCTTGATCATTGGTATTGTGCCGGTTATCGCTCAGGATGATGGCCCAGTGACACCGGCCACCGATGAATATGATACCGAGATCGAAGCGCGCAATAAGGCCCTGACCTACCAGCTTTATGAAGAAACTAACGCGGGTAACGGTCAGTTCTTCGTGGACCTGCTGGCGGAAGATTACGTCGATCACAATTTTGAGGGGGGCCGTGATGCTTTCCTCGCGCTGTACGAAACCTTCTTCACCGCATTCCCTGATCTTCAGTTTGAGGTAACGCATGTGGTCGCTGATGGTGATTTTGTCACCGTGCGCGGCGTGCAGCATGGGACGAATTCGGGTGATTTTATGGGTATCCCGGCGACCAACAAGGAAGTCTCATGGACTGGAACCGCGATCTTCCGCTTTAACGAAGAGGGCAAGGTCGTTGAGCGCTGGCAAGACCTGGATCAACTGGGCCTGATGACTCAGCTTGGCGCGATCCCTGGCATGGGCGGCGCTACGTCGGGCGGCTAGGGGAGATATTCTCATCAGGGCGGGGAGAGACATTCTCTCCTCACCCTACTGGACGGTTATGATCAACACAGTACAAGGGGAAAACAATCATGGCATCACTGTCGAAGGTCGAACAAAACAAAGTGATCATGTGGCGCATGATCGACGAAATCTGGAATCAGGGCAAATTTGATGTAGCCGACGAACTCTTCACCTCCGATCACTGGAGTCCCAGCGCGCCCGATCTACCCAAAGGCGCTGCCGGAGTCAAAATGTTGGCGCAGATGTTCCGCGCTGCAATGCCTGACTATCGCATGACGGTTGACCTGATGTTTGCCGATGAAAAACAGGTGGTAGGCCGTTTTACCCAGAGCGGAACCCACACCGGCGGCGACCTGATGACGATGAAAGCCAGCGGGCGTAAAGCCACCTGGACCGAGATCGGTGTACTGCAAATCGAAAACGGCAAGATCGTCAAAAGCTGGTACGAAGTAGACATGCTGGCGATGATCAAACAACTCACCACCCCTTCCACCCGCGAGATCGTGGACCTGTACTACAAACATGCCAACGCGGGCGATTGGGACAAATGGTGCGACTTGTTCGCCGATGATTACGCGATGGACGAGCAGTTGGGCGGGCATATCGAAGGGTTAGAGACTCTGCGGGGCATGATGAAGGGTTTCCCCGATGTGTATGCCAAGTTCCAGAATGTGCCGCGCCAGATCATTATCGAAGGCACTCAGGCGGCGGTGGTATCGCATATCTCGGCGTTGGCGTCCAAGTTTATGGACCGGCCCATCGAAGCCGAAGTCACCAACTACTTCCGCATCGAAGACGGCAAGATTAAGTATATGGCGAACTTCCATGACTCACGGCCCTTTAAGCCGTTCCTGGAACAAATCGGCGCCGCCTAAATGAGAATGGCTATTCAATATTCGGTGGAGGAGAACAACCTATGAGCGTTTACGATTTTATCGTGGTCGGCGCGGGCGCCGGTGGGGCTGCCGTAGCAAACCGTTTAAGCGAAAATCCGAAAGCGAAAGTCCTGCTGCTCGAAGCAGGTGGGTCTGAGATTCCTGAAAACGTGCGTATCCCGTACCTGTGGTTTACGCTGTTCGGGTCGCCGGTGGACTGGGGCTATAACAGTACGCCGCAGTATGGCCTGAATAACCGCCAGACCTATGAACCCCGCGGGAAAATCCCTGGCGGGTCGAGCAACCTGTACATCATGATGCACATTCGCGGCCATCGCTCAGACTATGACAACTGGGCCTATAATGGCTGCCCCGGTTGGGCTTACGATGATGTGCTTCCCTACTTCCAGCGGTCAGAAGATCAGGAAGACTCCACCAATCCGACGGCGGGGCACGGCGGCGCGATCAGCGTGATCAATGCCAAAGATCACAACCCCAACCCTACGTCATACACCTTCCTTGACGCCTGCCGCGAACTTGGTTTCCCGGCCACCGATGACTTCAATGGACTGAACATGGAAGGCGCGGGCTGGCATCATGTCAACATCAAGAACGGCAAACGGCACGGCGCAAACGAAGCCTATATCGAACCGATTGCCGGGCGTAAGAACTTCACGCTCAGCACGGGATCGTATGCCACTCGCCTGTTGTTCGAAGGCAGCCGCTGCGTCGGTGTGGAATATGTGCAGGACGGTCAGACCAAAACCGCCCGCGCTACCGGCGAAGTTGTTGTGGCAGGCGGCGCGCTGGAATCGCCGAAACTGCTGATGCTGTCTGGCATTGGCCCGGCGGCACATCTGAAAGAAGTGGGCATCAATGTCAAACTGGACCTGCCCGGCGTCGGCCAGAACTTCCATAACCATGTGCTCACCGGCGTGATCCGCGAAGGTAAACAGCAGATCGTCCCGCCGAATCTCAATATCTCTGAGGTCGCCCTGTTCCTCAAATCCAATCCCGGTTGGGTAGGGCCAGACCTTCAAATGGCATTCTTACAGGTTCCGTTTGACATCATTGTGGGCCAGGGTCATCCGAATTCATTCAGCATCCTGCCCGGTGTAGTCCGCCCGCTTTCGCGCGGATGGATCAAACTCGCCAGCGCCGATCCGGCGGACAAGCCGCTGGTCAATCCTAACTATCTGGGCGTGGCAGCGGACCGCGAACGCCTGGTGCAGGGGGTCAAGCTGGCGCGAGACATCTTCGCGACCAAAGCATTCTCAGAGCTGGTTGGTGATGAACTGCTGCCCGGTCCTGGCATCAAGACCGATGCCGACTTGCACGAGTTTGTCAGGCAGCACGCCGATTCTTACCACCATCAATCCGGTTCATGCAAGATGGGCCTGGATGAAATGGCCGTGGTTGATCCGCAGCTTCGCGTCTTCGGGGTCGAGGGCCTGCGTGTTGCAGATGCCAGCGTCTTCCCGCAAGTACCATCGGGCAACTGCCATTCAGGTATTTTGATGATCGGCGAAAAATGCGCCGACATGATCAAGAAAGATCATGGGCTGAGCTAGCGCCTATGCAGTTCTGCGTGAAGGGTATAGGGGTGATCATTCTTTCGCCCCTATACCCGGCGACCTATCAACAGTGGCAATAGAGCGGAGGCGAAATGAAACTCCAGGGTAAAAAAATCGGCATTCTGTTGGAAAGCGATTACTACGAGCCGGAAATTTTCTACTATGAGCGGCGCTTCAAAGAAGAAGGGGCCGAGGTTCATTTTCTCACCCGCTTGTGGGGACAGCCGTCTTTGACCTTCCAGGGGCATGAGTTTCGCGCGCCGTTCACGGTAAGTGAGAGTTTTGAAAACATTACAGATGCCGAACTCAAAACCTATGCAGTGATTATTGTGCCATCAGGCATGGTGTCGGACCGGCTGCGCTATTCCGAAGACGTAACGAAACTCCCTCCGGCGACGGCTTTTCTTAAGCGGGCCTTCGCGGAGAAAAACGTTCTCAAAGGCATTATCTGTCATGGGATGTGGCTGATCGCTCCCGCGCCCGAACTGGTACGGGGCCGCCCGGTGGTGGCTCATAACAACCTGTATGGCGACGTTAAAAACATGGGCGCGATCTATACCGATCAAGACGTAGTCGTTGACGGTGATCTCGTCACTGGGCGCAGCGGCGGACACTGCCACCTGTTCGCCCACAAGATTATCGAAATTCTGTCCGGCGAAGCATAGAACGGCATAAAACAAACAGCAAATACAACACAAGGGGAAAACATCATGGCTTCACTCGTTTTTTCGCACATGGCGCTCAACTGTAAAGACATGACCGCGATTGAGCGGTTCTATACAAAGTATTTCGGCTTCAAGCGGGCGCGGCTGATCCCGTTGGGCGGAACCAAAATCGTCTTCCTCAAGTGCGGCACGATGTACCTGGAACTGTTCGACGCAGAAGGCACGCCTCCGGCGGAGGCTCCTACCGCAGACGGCTATCATTTCTTGGGCTGGCGGCATATCGCCTTCCAGGTTGATAACGTCGATGCAAAGCTGGCCGAATTGGGCGCAGACGCCAAGATCGCGCTTGGGCCGCTGGACTTTGGCGACTTTATCCCCGGCTGGCGCACGGTCTGGATCACTGATCCCGAAGGAAACATCGTCGAGATCAGCCAGGGCTACACCGATCAGGACAATCCCCCGGCGCTCACCTAAGCGGCGGGTTACAGCGGACATTGAGCGGGACTTTTAGCACACGGACGGGAAACAAGATGACTATCTCACCTGAACAGATGCGTTTCACTTTTTCGGATACCATCGCGGGATACGTGACCACTTTTGACCGCGATAAAGACACCTTCAAACTCAAGACCAGCGATGGCCGTGAGTACACGGTTAAACTCAAGGGCAGCACCTATGCCCAATTCGTGCGCAACCTGGGCGATCCCTATCACGACGCCACCGGGCAGATCCGCGAAATGCTGACGAAGGGACGCTTCGTGTTTGTCTACGGCGTGTTTTATCCCGAACACGGCGGTTATAACTATGAAGCGCAGTTCCTCGTGTTTGTCGGGCGCAAGCCGGGCGAGTATGTCTTTGAAAACCCGGATTGGTGGGTGCGGCAGATTATACAGCTCGGTGATTTTTACCTGGCAGCGCAGTTTCCCTCCGGTGTGGTGAATTATGATGACTACCGCACAACGATCACCCTGACCGGGGACAAAGAAAGTGACAACTATCGCCAGGAAACCGACACGATCTCGCGCCTGGTATACGGCTTCGCCTCGGCGTTTCTGCTGACCGGCGACGATCGTTACCTGGAAGGGGCCGAAAAAGGCACCGAATACCTGCGCGAACACATGCGTTTTTATGACCGTGACGAACATATCGTCTACTGGTATCACGGGATCGACGTGCGCGGCAAACGCGAAGATAAAGTGTTCGCGTCCGAATTTGGCGACGACTTCGACGCGATCCCGGCCTACGAGCAAATCTACGCCCTGGCTGGCCCGATTCAGACCTACCGCATCACCGGCGATCCGCGTATTTTGCGCGATGCCGAACTGACGGTCGAACTGTTTGATCGTTTCTTCCTGGACCGCGAAAAAGGCGGTTATTTCTCGCACCTGGACCC
>JACRBK010000655.1 GCA_016234525.1 Chloroflexota bacterium | reverse complement strand
TGGAACCCCACCTGCCCCAGATCGGAATGTTAACCTTCCAGGCCGCTGGAACGGCTTCACGCTCGACTGTGGCGGCGGGGGCGTTTGCCCGTGACCGGGCCGCCGCTTACATCGCGTGCCTTCAGCCGGGGTTCAGGGGGACGATCCAGGTGCAGGGCGGGATCACGGTTGAAACGATCGGCGCGGCAGTGCAGACCGGGGCTGAATTTCTGGTCGCTGGAACGCAGATTTTCCGCCACCGTGACGGGCTGACTCCCCCACAGGTGATCCAGGCTATGCTGCACGCAGCAGCGGAGGCCCTTCAGACGCCATAAAAGTCAAACTCTAACCGTGCTAGAACTAAAGTCACGCTATAAATATTCGCACCGCGCCCCAAAATAGATCATAATTATCCTATGGTATCAATGAGGCTCAGGCCTCGTAAATATTATTGAGTGGGGGAAGTCATCATGCAGTTATGTCCGCATTGTGGAACAGAAAATCGCGAAGGCGTGTTGTTTTGCCAGCAGTGTGGAATTGCCCTGGGACCAGTGTCACTGTCGACGCGCCAGCTTGAAGAAAACGGCAGCCCGCGTATGGGAAGTGACAACCTGGGGGATGAAAATGTACTGCTGCTCCAGATAAATGATGATGAATCGCCGATAGTGGTGCAGATTCGGGATGAAGTAATTTTGGGGCGCATCACCGAACAGGCGGATCGGATTACCTATGTCAATCTATCCGTTTACGGGGCCGACCAATCCGGGGTATCGCGTCGCCATGCGCGCCTGCTGCGCGAAAATAAAGCCGTCTATCTGATGGACCTGGACAGCACCAACGGCACATACCTCAACGGCGAGGTCCTGCAAAACGGGGTCGAAAAACGTCTGCGCGATGGTGACGAAGTGAAACTGGGTGATCTGAAAATATTCGTGTATTTCAAACCTTGAGGTCGGATGGGTAGTCTGGTCACGCGCGTGCGTTGGATCATCGCCGCCGCAGCCGTTATGCTGCTGTTGGCAGGATGTCGCAACGCACAAAATAATGATCCGGTGTTTGTCGTGGCGACACCGGTTCCCCCTGATGCGGGTTATGTCACTTACCAGCATTCGTCTGGGGTGTTTACACTGCGTATCCCGCCCGATTGGATCGCCAACGAACTGCCCGATCCCAACGGGGCGCGGGTACAGTTTACCTCCCTGGAAAGTGAAAAGGCTGTCACGCGGCTGAGTGTCTACGTGGTCAACACGGGCCAGCCGATGACCCCCGAAGGATTCGCCGCTGCGGTCAGCGCCTACCAGCCGCCTGCCGATGTGGCTGACCTGGAATGGCAAGAAATCAGCCGGGCAGATCAGCGCGACGGCAGCCGCCGCCTGGCCGGGGTGCGTAACTATCCTATGCTGGGGCCGCGCAGCCTAAATATTTTCTTGCAGGGCGACGGCGCGTTTTTTAGCGCGCTCGAAATAGACGTGACTGACATTCCCACCGAAAAAATCGAAACTGTGATGGCGGTGATCAACACCTATCGCATCAACCGTGATGCGAACCTGACGGTGGGCAAAATCGCCCAGGCCGCCGCGGGTGTGACATCATCCAGCGGCGTGATCGGCTTTCACGGTTATATGGCGTGGACCGATCGCAGCGGGGTGTTTCATCTAACGGGCGAGGCGGTCAACACGACCCCCAACTCGCTTGAAGCGGTGCGGCTGTCGGGCGTGTTATACGATCTGCAAGAGCGCCGCCTGGACGAACAGTCCGACATTCTGTCGATGGATGTGTTAGGACCGGGCCAGGGCGCGCCGTTCGATCTGCGTTTTGAAGGCGGCAAACCCCCGGCGGCGGTGCGTTATGAACTCAACATTGCCGGGCGCGCCGCAGACTACGCGCTGCAAACCTTTTATGGGCCGGATAATTTTACGGTGCTCAACGATCAGGCCAATTACACCGGGCAGGGTTATCTGATCGTGAGCGGCCAGTTAGCGAACACGGGGCCGAGCATCGCCGAAGCCGTCAAGGTGATCGTCGCCGTCTGGGATGATCAGGGGCGCGTGGTGGCGGTCGAGACGGTCTTTTTGCCCAACCCGCAGTTAGTCCCCCAGGAAGCCGCCAATTTTGAAGTGCCGTTTTATGAACTCGGCGGCTCAGCAGTGACGTATACCCTGGCCGTCACCGGCACCGTCGCCGGGACCGAGGCCGGGGGATAGGTAAAAGCAGCCTCACCCCCTTGATCGCAGCCGAGCGAGTCTGTGTAGGGGCGCCGCTTGCCGCGCCCTGTTTTTGCACGGCATGACAGGGTTAAAAAGCTAATGTGTATTGCCTTGCCCGTACAAATCTCAGTTATCGGAGTTTCACTTCAAGTTTAGGACACGCATGACTCAATTGAAAAACGTTTGGCGGCAGATCGGTTGGTTGGAGGCTGCCGTATTGGTAGCTTTTGGTGCAGCGATAGCGTTGATCCTCACCGCCGGATTAGACCCGGTGGCGTTGATCATTCTGCTGACGCTCGGTTATTTCGCGTATATGGTGCGCGGCGTGCTGCGACAGGCGCGGCGTTTTCGCCCGGTAGAACCGCCGAATGCGTGGTGGATCACGCTGATAGCCAACCTGATCCTGATGGGAATCGGGTTGGGATCGTTCGGCTGGTATATGGCGGGCGGCGGCGCGGCGACGTGGATTCCCTTCCTGTTGTTTATTGCGGGTGTGATGTCGCTGCGAATGTGGCGGCGCGGCGTGACCACGCGGCTGTATGCGTGGCGGATTCCGGCGCTGACGCTGCTGACTCAGGGCGATTATAAGAAGCTGATTCGCAACCTGGAAGACGAAGCCACCGCCGGGCGGGGGCATCCTGACAAGCTGGCGATGATCGCGCTGGCTTATATCGAACTCAACAAATGGGACACTGCCGATAAACTGCTGACGCGGGCGAAAAGACTCGCGCCGGATTTCGCCTCAGTGAATGGGGCGCTCGGATCGCTGCGCCGCCATCAGGCACGCTACGCCGAAGCGGTGGACGCGATCCAACAGGCGTTAACGTTTGAAGAGAGCGTCAGTTCGCGATATTACCTGGGGCTGTGCCAGTTCTTGGGCGGCGATCTGACCGGGGCACGTGACACC
>JACRBK010000654.1 GCA_016234525.1 Chloroflexota bacterium | reverse complement strand
GGTTCCAATGATCCGACTCTCACCGATGTTGTTGTGCTGACGCTGCCCTTAGGAGCACTGTACTGAGGGATTGCCGAGCAACATGCGAACGCGCGGTTCGCGCGTCAACTCAAGAACTCAATCTCACCGAGCTTGCTTGGTTATCCGATCTACGTGGCCTATAACATCGCCTATTGGATGCCGCTCGTGCTGGCGCTGACCAACACAATGGACGACAGCACAGCATTTAGCGCGTGTGCGGTGATCATCGCGGTGCGGTCCGTGCTTCATGTCTACCGGAATAATTTTCTCGCGGCGGAACAGGCCATGCGTTTTCCGTTCCGTGCGCCATAACAAGGGGAGACCGTATGAAAGCCGCCATCTGTACCGGATATGGCTCGCCGGAAGTTTTGCAAATTCGCGACGTTCCTAAGCCAACCCCGAAACACTATCAGGTTCTGGTCAAAATTCACGCCGCCGATGTCAATGCTAGTGACTGCATTGTGCGCGGATTTAAGCTGTCACGCTGGAGTCCGAAGGGAATCATGATGGGGGCGGTCATCGGGTTTCGCAGACCGCGTAATCCGATCCTGGGCATGATCTTCGCCGGAGAGATCGAAGCGGTGGGTGAGGGGGTCAAACGCTACAAACCGGGAGATGCCGTGTTTGGCACGACTATCAAGGGCGGGATGAATTTTGGCACGTATGCCGAGTATAAATGCCTTTCGCAGGACAGCATCATGGCGCTGAAGCCCGCGAGTATCAGCTATGTAGAAGCCGCCGCGGTGCCCTATGGAGCCGGACTGGCGCTGTGTTTTCTGAAGAAGGGCAGGCTTCAGCGCGGGCAGAAGATCCTGATCTACGGCGCGTCCGGCGCGATTGGGACAGCGGCAGTTCAACTTGCCATGTATCATTTTGGCGCGGATGTGACCGGGGTATGCAGCACGAAAAATCTCGATCTGGTGCTGTCGCTCGGCGCGGAACGTGTGATCGATTACACCAAAGAGGACGCCGCCACGCTGGGCGAACGCTACGATCTGATCCTCGATGCAGTGGGCAAGCGCAAAAGTTCGACCTTTAAAGAGCAGTGCCAACAGGCGCTCACCGGAAAATACATTTCCGTTGATGGCGGCAATCCCCACTATACTCTTGACGATATGCGGCTGTTCGCGGATCTGCTGGAGACGGGCAAATTCAAAGCTGTAATTGATCGGTGCTATCCACTGGATGATATTGTCGAAGCACACCGCTATGTGGACACCGGGCATAAACGAGGCAATGTCATTCTTACGATAGCGTAGGGGAACAAATGAAAACAGAACGAAGGATCGCTTTGTGGATTGGTGTCCTGTACATCATCGGAACAGTAGCGGGGGTGCTCAGCGTCGTGAGTGCTGGATCGCCTCTACTCAGTGCTGACGATTATCTGACGGAGATCGCGGACAATGAAAACCAGATGGTTCTGGGCGCGTTGTTTGTCCTCATCATGGGGGTATCGCTGGCGCTTATTCCAGCTATCGCCTATCCCGTCCTGAAACAACACAATGAGATTTTAGCCGTAGGCTATGTCATCTTCCGGGGCGCGCTGGAAACTCTGACCTATGTCGTGACAGTACTGATCTGGCTCGTTCTGGTTCCGATCAGCCAGGAGTATGTGAAGGCGGCGGACGGTTCCAGCTATGAAGCCTTAGGCGACATGCTGATCTATGTATCGAAAAACGCAGCAACCATGACGGCGCTCATTTTCCCTATCGGCGCGTTGATGCTCTATGCCATTTTCTATCAATCCAAACTTACGCCGCGCTGGGTTTCCATGTGGGGGATTATCGCTGTTTCCCTGTATATTCCGGCGGCGCTGCTGGATATGTTTGATGTTGTTACGCAGGAAGACTCCACCTTCACCCTGATGATGATGCCCATGTTCTTGCAGGAAATGGTGATGGCGGTCTGGCTGATCGTGAAGGGTTTCAATCGCTCGTCTGCGGAGCCTGCCAAAGTACCCAATGCTGAGATGAGTCCCGCAAGGTAACGATCATGAAAGCTGTCATTTATGAAAATACGGGCCGCCAGATGTTTTGCAGATCTGCGAGATCCCCAGGCCAAGACGTGTAGGCTCGTCTGATTCTCGCATCGACTCAGAAATAGTTTGTGTCATCGTCGCCCCAGGCTGAAACCTGGGGCTTGTACGAAAAAAGTCCACTAAGGGACTCTCAGCGTATATCTACTGCCCTGACTCCCCCCCCCCTTTCATCGCCTGATGGCCTGTCCCAATCCCCAAACCTCTGTTTGATGTAAAATACACTTTACATCATGTGTATTATATGATACATTATGTATGCTTTACGTGACGCAAGGTAAAATGAAACAGACACGAGGAAACGATCATGTCGTACCAGGAACGCCGCGCCATTGTCAACTTTATCAGCAGTATTCTGATCACTACGCTCTATTCGCTGTATATGTTTCAACGTTATCCCGATACCGATGCGTATTCGGTGGAAGTATTCCGCTACTGGGGTTGGTTTATTCTCATCCTCATTCCAGTGTCTATTGTCGCACGCATTATCATTTACATCATCTTCATCATCCTCAATACCATCGCGACTCGTGAACTAGAGCCATCTATCAGCGATGAGCGGGACAAGCTGATCGAGTTGAAGTCGGCCCGGATTTCCCTGTACGTGTTTACCTTGGGTTTTCTGCTGGCGATGATCTCGCTGGTGTTGGAACAGCCGCCGTCGGTGATGTTCATCATCCTGATCTCCGCCGGACTGCTGTCCGATACGCTCAACGAACTGGCTCAGTTCTATTTTTACCGTCGAGGCTTCTAACATGGACGAGCGTCGGCTGAACAACAACATTCGGAGATTACGGTTTGACCATGACGAGATGACACAGCAGCAGTTGGCGGATGCTGTGGGAGTAACCCGCCAAACCATTGCCGCCATCGAAAAAGGCAAGTACTCCCCATCGCTGGAATTAGCCTTTCGGATGGCGCTCATCTTTGGTCTGCCGTTGGAAAAGGTCTTTTCATACGACCTTATACACGAAAAAGGACAGGAAGAAGAATGAATACCACAAAAAAACATGCACGGATTGCTGGCTTCTGGTATCTGATGATGGCAGTTACCGGGCCGTTGGGGCTGATGGTTATTCCTACGCTGATTGAAAAGGGAGATCCTGCTGCCACCGCTAAGAACATTCTGGATTCGGAATTTGTTTTCCGAATGAGCGTCGTCAGTAACTTTCTCTGCCAGCTTGCGTTTATCTGGTTGGTGCTGGCGCTGTACCGCCTGTTTAAGGGTGTGAACAAGGATCACGCCCGGCTGATGGTTTCCCTGGTCTTAGTCTCGATCCCGATCTCGTTCTTGAATCAGGCAAATCCACTGGCGGCGCTGCTGTTCCTGAAAGACACCGATTTTCTGACCACGTTTTCACTGGAAGAACGGCAGTCAATGGCGATGGCGTTTCTCCGGCTTCACGAATACGGGGTTACCATCGCGGAGATCTTCTGGGGACTGTGGCTGTTCCCGTTCGGATGGTTGGCGATCAAGTCCGGTTTTCTGCCGCGCGTTCTGGGTGTGCTGCTGATTGTCGCCGGAGTGGGGTATATCATCCACAGCACCACTTTCTTCCTCTTCCCCGATGCTGCCGACACTGTGAATTCAATTGTGTCGCTGCCCGAAGGCATTGGAGAACTGGCAATGGTCGCGTGGCTGCTGATCAAGGGAGCCAGTAATCAGCATATCATCAATCGTACACCAGCGTTTGCTGCAAGTTAAAGGGGTAGAAACATGAAAGCCATTGTTTTTACGGAATACGGATCACCTGATGTGCTGCATATCGAAGAACGCCCGAAGCCGACACCGCAGGATAACGAAATCCTGATCCGTGTCCATGCCGCAGCGGTGAACTATGGCGATACGGCTGGGCGCAATTTCAGGGCGGTCACACCGCGCAAATTTAATATGCCGGGGTTTCTGTGGCTGCCGGCGCGGCTCGGATTCGGTTGGAGCAAACCGCGAAAGGCGATCCAAATCCTGGGGAATGAATTTTCAGGTGTGGTGGAAGGCATCGGCAAGGATGTGACGCTGTTCAAGGTGGGCGATCCGGTATTTGGATATCGCGGGCCAAACTTCGGCGCGTATGCGGAATATCTGTGTATGCGTGAAAATGATACGGTTGCGCTCAAGCCCGCCAATCTGAGCTATGAAGAGGCCGCAACCGTACCCTATGGGTCGCTAATGGCGCTGGGACTGCTCAAACTAGGCAAGATACAGCACGGGCAGAAGGTTCTGGTCAACGGCGCATCCGGCGCGATGGGATCATATGCGGTGCAGCTTGCCAAGTATTACGGTGCGGAAGTGACCGGAGTCTGCGGGACGCCGCGACTCGACTTTGTGAAGGCGCTTGGCGCGGATCATGTCATTGATTACACCCAAGAAAACTTTACCCAAAATGGCGAAACTTACGATCTGATCTTCGATGTGCTGGGACGGAGTTCGTTTGCGCGCAGTAAAACGTCGCTCACGGCTACTGGGCGCATTCTGTATGCCAGCTTCAAGACCAAACAGCTTGTGCAAATGCTGTGGATGTCGCTCACCCACAGCCAAAAGCGCGTGATCTGCGCCATGACAAGCGCCAAGCGCCATACGTTGATCGAGGCCCAGAAATTAGCCGAGGCCGGAACGCTCAAAACGATTGTCGATCGCTGCTATCCGATGGAGCAGGCCGCCGATGCTCATCGGTATGTCGAGGATGGGCATAAGCAGGGCCATGTCGTGATCACGATGGGATAGTTACAAGCGTCCGGGCGCTGCTTTACTTTATCGTTGAATTGGGGTCACGCCGGATAGTGCATTAT
>JACRBK010000116.1 GCA_016234525.1 Chloroflexota bacterium | reverse complement strand
TTGCCAGTCTCACCATCCCACAAGCAGACTGTTCGATCCCAACTTCCCGTAAGCACGGTATGACCATCAGGCGCATAGGCCACCCCCCACACGGCGGCTGAATGTCCAGTGAACTGGCGAATCTCTTTGCCCGTATTGGCATTCCACAATCGGGCAGTCTTATCAAAACTCCCCGTGACGATCGTTTGTCCATCGGGCGCATAAGCCACTCCCCAAACCGATTCGGTATGACCCACCAGCTGATGAATTTCTTCCCCTGTGGTCAGATTCCACAACCGAACCGTTCGGTCACGGCTGCTGGTTGCTGCTACCCGACTGTCAGGCGAGTAAGCTATGTTCCAGATGGTATTGGTGTGGCCGATCAGCCGACTCACGACCTGACCGGTTGCGATGTCCCACAGCAGGGCGATCTTGTCCACTCCTGCGGTAAGGATTGTTTTGCCATCCGGAGCGTAAGCAACCCCAAATACCGCTTCTGTGTGCCCACTGAAAACCTGTGGAGCCGCCTTGAAAAGTGACCGGTGTGTCTGCGCTTCTACGATCTTTTTAACGCCGAGCAGACGATTAATCTCTTTTTCCGTTTTTGCCAGCAAGTCATCCCGTGTACACAGCCGTGTCAACAAGTTGCGCGCATCATTTGCGGTGGCCGAATTCTCCAAAAACTCCTTGAGTCTCGCCACAATCAGCTCCTGCTCGTCTTTTCCCAGGGAGGGCGAATCGATTTGATCTCGCAGGCGAGTCAGAGGAGGAACAGGTGCTTCTGGTTTGGTCGGCAGCGGCTTGGGAAGCGGGCGCGTCTTGGGTAGGCTGTTCATGGCCCGACCGAGAGCTAAAGCCTGTTGTTTGTCTTGTAAGCGATAATCGACAATCTGGAATCTTTGAACAGAGGAGGGCAGTAATGAGATATTGACATCGGCCAACATTACGGGCAGTATTCGTTTATTCAGGGCCATGGCATAGTCATATTCCAGCTTACAGGGATACGACTCGATTGACTCAGGGGTGAGCGCGTAGAGAAAGAGATGAGAGCGCCGAATACTATGCAGGATTTCTTCCCACCATTCCTGTCCGCCCGCCAGTTCACGGTCAAACCAAACAGTGAAGCCTAACGCTTCGAGATCAACAGCAAGCGTCTCGACCACAGTGAAGCTTTTCCTGCTGTAACTAATGAAGATATTCATAGAGACCCACACACTACTTTTCTTATAAGCAAACTGGCGCTACCCTTGCGGAGTCAAGTGCTGTCAGACAGATCCCAGGTCACCTGGTGGCAAAACGGAAACCGGTGAAGTTTGACTGATAACGATCATTCTCAAGTGAACATACCGTCTGTTTCACAACCATCGAAAGGTTCTTGACCTGTTGCAATCCGACGATAATCAATCCCGATTCTATCCAATTACAAACTTTCCCACAGCTTATCACGGATTATTTAGGTTTGCAATGACAACGGTGTTAAATTAACGGGAATTTCATTTTTAGACAACCCTGTTGGGTAGCGTCTTTTGGGGCTGGGTTTATATCTCGATGCCAAAAACCAGCCGGACAACATTCCCCATAATGAACGACAAAAGCGCTACGCCCAGGCTGATCGATGCCATTTGCACAAAACGCCTGCGAAAAGGCAGATCTTTGGCGACTGAGATGTAATAATTGAAGACCGCGATGATCAAAATGGCATGGACCATCGTCCATAGTAAGCAGACCAGATAGTTGTTCGCCAACAGATACGGCAATATCAGAAAAACGACCGTAAAAACGTAGGCCACGCCCGTATACAGTGCCGACCGGACCGGGTTTTGCCCCTCCCCCGCCGCTTGAGTGGACAGATATTCTGAAGCCGCCATGGACATCGATGCAGATATACCAGTGATGAAACCTGCCAGCGCGATCACCTGGGTGTCCTGAAAGGCAAAAGTGAGTCCGGCGAGTGCGCCTGTCAACTCGACCAGCGCGTCATTCAATCCTAACACGACAGAACCGATATACTTCAGACTCTCTTCATCGATCATGTCGATCAGTTCGGTCTCATGCTGCTCTTCTTCCCGTAACACTGGCTCAAGTTCTGGAATAGCCTGTAAAATGCTGCGGTAATTCACCTGGGCAGCGGCTTCCCCTTTCTCCATCAATTTGATAGCGAAGGTCAAGCCAAACAACCGGGCAATCGCATAATAGAGACGTACTTTGACCTTATCGGGGTTAACATCACGCTGCGTATAGTGTTTCCAGGTCTGGTAGTGCTGCTGCTCTTGCTCCGCGATTTTACGCAGAGTCGCGCTGTTACGCGCATCCGCCGTAATCTCTGCTAGTTTCAAATACATATGGTAGCCGGTGATCTCATCCCTCTGCATTGTTATGAGTTTATTTTGCAGATCAGGGCTCATCTTTGATTCCGTCATAAAATCATATCCTTTCATCTAGCGCCTGTTGCCTAATCCAAATTAAGCGCCAACGGACGAAGCAGAATCCCGTCTTCAGCCTCTCGCACCGCATATTCCCCACCTATAAGCCGGTAGTATAGCACCGGCCATACCCTTCGAGAAGATACGGGGAATCAGGCTCAGAAAACAAAAACCGCCTGACGGTGTATTGTCAGGCGGTTAATGATTAGTTGCCGCTCATTAGGGACCCTATGTTATAGGGTGCGGGTTGATCTTCAAAAACGTGGTAAAAGCAGTCGGGGCGCCCGGATTTGAACCGGGGGCCTCTTGTATCCCCTACGCTTATTAAAAAAACACAGGGTCCGTTAAGGACTTTGAAGTAGTGGTGAAAGTTTGACCGCCGATGTCTCTCAGCTAACTAAAGTAACACGGGTTTTTGCTTACTGCAAAAACCCGTCATCAGCCAATCGGATACTACTATGGATGCCGGGATGAACCAGGCAAAATCTTCGGCGCGGACAACGTAAACGCTGTTGGACGTGGCCCCTCAATGGCAGCAAGTGCTAGCTCATGCGATTGGTGGCGAACGTAATCCCATTCGGTGTTGCCATACATCTTCATCGTCGTCACAACATCGTCATGCCCTAATTTGAGTTGAATCGCTTCCATGTTTACCTTCGCTAACTTCCAGGCATTAGCGACTGCATGTCTAATCGCATGAGAGCCAATCGGACGCTCGATCCCCGCTTGCTGCGCAAGTCGCGAGATCACCTGTGAGATGGAGTCAGACGAGATCAGGAAAACCGTCTCCTCTGCAATAGGTTTCGGGTGGATCATTAACCACTGACGAAGCGCATCTCCCGTTCGAGATCCAAAAAAGACCGGACGCAGTTTATCCCCCTTCCCCAACACCCAAGCAGAGCCTGCCTCTAAACTGAGATTGCCGATCACCATGCTCGCAGCTTCACCCGCGCGGCAGCCGGTGTCGGCCAGAAACAAGAAGATCGCCAGGTGTTTGGGATGGCCGACGACGGCTTTGGCTTCGGCAATCTTCAAGATACTTTGCAACTCCTTCTGTGTGGCAGCTTTCGTGGAACCAGGTGGCCGCTGGTAACGGCGGAGCTGGAGATTCTCGATAGGGTTATTGGAACGATGGCCGTTGACTACCATCCAGCGGAAAAAAGTGGTTAGAGACTTCACGTGTTGTTCAATGGTCTTTGGAGACAATCCCCCCTGCTCAGATGGGCGACGACCGTGTGTTTCGTAACGCATAGTACGCTCACGCATGTGCTTAACATAACGCAGCACATCCTCCTTAGTGATCAGATCAACATCCCGATCGCCTAAAAACTCGAGCGCACGTCCCAAGACTTTCTTATAGGTAGCATTGGTACTGGGCGCGCGATCTTCCATTAAGAACGCGCCTAAAGCTTCTTTGAAGCGCATATAGCCCTCCTTCGGGGGTCTCTAAGCATACCAGATTAAGCCCCCGTAATGACAACACGTCACAGCAATATATAACGATTCGCTATAGTAGGATTTACATCTCTGTATGGTACTAATAGTGTAAAGGCAAAACCTTTGAGTTTTGACTGCATTTGTGTGCAGCGCAATGTAAATCCCCCCGTCTGTGTCGCAAACGATTCTAGATGATTTGCACAACCGGCACAAAATACACGCCTTACGCACCACCCTATCTCACTTGTGTTCATACCACTTCAATGGAAAAAGACTATGAGCAAAGAATACCTGGACGGTTGGCTCAAAAGTGACGCCACTCGCGAAGACAGCATCATGTTGAAACGGCTGTATATCGACATCTTCGGGAATCTCGTTGATGGCGTCTTATTCGCCCAGATCATGTACTGGCACACGCCGGTCAAAGGAGGTGGACCACGCCTCCGGATCGAGCGCGAGGGTCATCTCTGGCTGGCAAAAAACTACGACGATTGGATGGAAGAATGCCGTATCCCAGCAGGTACTGCGCGCGACAGCCTGCGTCGTATGGAAAACCTGGGCATCGTGATCAAACGGGTCTGGCATTTCGGGCAGCGGAAGGTGCCCCACTATCGAATCGATCCGGAGCGGTTTCAGATGCTGGTGAATGCCGTTGAAAACGGCACGATTGAAGAAGTACGCCAGATGCTGTTTGATGCTGCGAAACAGCGGAAAAAAGAGGCCAAAACACGCCAAAAAGTATCTGATGGTTCCCAACAGATACCCCAAACCACGAGTAAACGTCGGCAGCCAACAGATATATCCGTTGGTTCCCAACAGATGCAAATGTTGGCTGCCAACACTTGCATCCGAGGGCTGCCAACAGATGTTATATATACAGAGACTACCAATACAGAAACTACAACAGAGACTACCCCCAGTTCTTTATCCCCATCAACAACAGAATCCATAGACTCCGCATCCCCTCCCCCGGTTGTTGCTGTTGTTGCTGCTGATGTGGAAATGATCAAATCGGAAGTTCAAAAACTTCGCCTAACCCCTCAACGCCAGGCCGACCTACTCGCCAAAGGGGCTGCCTATGCGCTGGCCATCACCTGGGCAGTGCATGGACCGCGCATCACGAATCCCGGCGGACTGGCCATGACCTTGCTCAAGGGAGATGGTCCACCAGAGCAACTGCTCTATGCTGCCGAAGTAGCGCTTGAGTTGGGCATCACCGACCGGCAAAAAGCCGAAGAACAACTAAACCGGCGTGCCTTGGCGGAACTGGAAGAGAGTCTGCGTGAGTCGGCGGATGAGTCAACCGAGCCGCCTGAATCACCGGCGGAATCCAAAAACGACATCGTGTCGCATTTGATCCCTGGGGGTGAAACCTCCAAACAAGGTGTAGACCAGGCGGGGAATGGTCTGGACTACAAACCCGGTGGCGGCCCGTTCTCCATGCGTGACATCTGGCAATTGGTGGATGGGTCGCTGAGTCTGCAACTCAACAAATCCACCTATGAGCAGTGGATCAGGGGAACACGCGCTGTCTCGTTCGCCGACGGTGTGCTCACGCTTCGAGCGCGCAACGGCATGGCGCGTGACGAGTTGGAGCGGCGGTTTGATTATTCGATCAAGCTGCAAATAGGGAAATTAACGAGCGAAGAGGTGAAGCTGTGTTACATCGCCGATACGCCTGGCGCGATCCCGCGCGGGATAGGCGTGCCGGGAAACACTGGACTAGTCCATAAAAAAATCGAGGGCCAGGAGCAGTGTGGACTGCTTGGCCCTCAGAGACCATGAACTTGAAAAGGAGTTTAGCATGGAACAAAAGAGCAAGCCACCAGCTTTTGTGTACTTCTTTGATCAAAAAGCGCATGTCAAGATTGGAATTTCATCCGATCCCCACAAGCGTTTGGCGCAGCTTCAAGTTGGGAATCCATATCCGATCAATTTTTTAGGAGCAATACCATTTCCTGATCTGGAAACAGCCCGAAAAGCAGAAAAAGCACTCCACGAACATTTTCAACAGGCCCAGATAGGTGGGGAGTGGTTTGATTTTTCCCATCCCGTTTCGAAAGTTACCGGACCAGCTCAGTTATGGCTGCATGAAGTTGAGTGGATGCTGGATTTCGTCAGAGCCATTGTATATGCGTGGCTGGGGCACTACTCCCCTAAACGTGATGACCCATCTAGTGATAATTCGCCGGAGGTAATGGAATGATTACTGTTGTTGTTGCAAACCGTAAGGGTGGCGTGGCGAAAACTACTACCGCAGTGAACCTGGCCGCAGCGCTGGCCGGGGCCGGAAAAAAAGTAGCATTGGTGGATACTGACCCCCAGGGTAATGTAGCCAAGTGGTTTGGAATGCCAGAAGAAAGCGGGATTTATAACCTGCTCATCAAGGAACAGTATGTGGGTGATCTGCTCCGGCTTGTGCCAAGTGAAAAGTGGTGGCCCACTCCCACCGACGGGGTGTTAGTGATCCTGCCGGGCAATATTCGCACCACCACAGCGGGCGTGGCGATGGCCATCGATGAAACCCCCTCCGACATCCTGCGTAATGCGTTGTCCCCGCTTGAGAACAGCATTGATGTAGTAATCGTTGACACCGCGCCGACGGTAACGGAACTGATGGCGAAGGTCTACGCTGCCGGTGATTATGTGATCATCCCCACCGCCACCCGCAGTCTAGATGCCAATGGGGTCACCAAGACGATGGGCGACATCGCCGCACTCAAAAAAGACATTACCCTGCAAGCGCTGTGTGTCCTCCCCACCCGCCATGTCGAGCGACAGGTTGAATGCCAAGAAAATCTTATCGAACTTCAGCAGAAATATGGTGATCTGGTTTGGTCACCGATTGCCGAACGTTCCATCGTGTCGGAATCACCGAGTTTTGGGCAGTCCGTGTTTGTTCGCGCGCCGCGCACCCACAAGGCCGTGCGTGAGATGACGATCTTTGCCGGCCAGGTTTTGACCACCCTGCAAACAAGAGGAGAGTTGTGATGGGACGTTCGCGCGCTGGTCGTCAGGGGATTGACAGCATCCAGGATACTGGTAACACGAATGAGGGAGATGTGATCCGGTTGGCGTTGGGGTTGAAAGACCCCAACCGGCCCGTCAAACTCGCCTTGTCCAAAATCCGACGGGATGGCGGCACACAGCCCCGTGCGGCCCTGAATCCAGAAGTGGTTGAAGACTACGCCGAAGCTATGCGTGCCAAAAAAAAGTTGCCGCCTGCTATCGTGTTTTACGATGGCACTGATTACTGGTTGGTGGATGGCTTTCACCGCGTGGCCGCTGTCGAACTGAATGATGGGACGGAATATTATTTCATCGTCAAGGAGGGGACACGCCGAGATGCGGTCTTGTTTTCACTGGGAGTGAATGACGAGCACGGACTTCGGCGCACGAATGATGACAAGCGTCAATCTGTCATGACCATGCTCCAAGATCAGGAGTGGGTTGGATGGAGCGACCACGAGATCGCTAAACAATGCAAAGTTAGTCACGGATATGTTGGCAAAATCCGTACTTCACTGGATTCGGAATCCAGTGAAGTCCCCGCCGCACGCACGTTCGTGACTAAACACGGAACCACAGCAAAAATGGCGACCAAGGGTATTCGCCAAGCAAACAAGGAGCGAGCAGCAGTACTACCGGAAGAGCAGCGCCGAATCAAAAAAGCAAAGGAAGGAACACAGGGAATGCCACAGGCAAGTGTGATCGAGCTGCCAGGGATGATCACCGATCAGGTCATTGCTGCACTCCACCAAGGTGATATGACCTGGACGGAGCTGCTGCAAGCAACCAAACAAGGCATGGGTCAGGACATAGCGCCTAGTTTGTTCAACTCCGTGCTGCGTGACATGCAGCGCAGTAGCCTGATCGCTCCCAGCCCACACGATCAGGCAGCTTTTACACTGGGAGAAAAAGCAGGGACTCAACCCGGTGTGATGGCTCGACCTGCACCAGGTGAGCGGCCCCTTCCCAAGCTGAAAACCATGGCCAGAGCCACTGGCGAAGGAGACACAGCGGATCTCGAAGTGGATTCGCTGCGCAAAGGCATCGAATTGGTCGTAACCGTGAACGATGCCTTGTTCCAGGTGGGCGCTGAGCGGATGGATGTGATCGACATCCGCCGTCTGCTCGATGAGGTGCAGGCGGCGTTCGACAAACTTCATGACATAGGTCGCTGGCTCGAAATCGAGGTGGAATGATGAGTGGCGGGAACACACTGCCGTTGCCCCTGACGCAGCACCTGGCCGCCAAGCTGGTCACAGCGCTGGAACCCGCTTGCGAACAGATCGTGGTTGCCGGGAGTGTCCGGCGGCAGAAAGCGCAGATCGGGGATATAGAGCTGGTCTGTATTCCCCGCATCGAGTCTCACACGGCAGAGCAGATCAACCTGTTCGGCGAGGTGGTCGGGCAGAAAACAACCGTGATCCACTACCTGGACCATCGCCTCAACGCGCTGCTCACCCTGTCGCCGGACCATCACCCCATTTTCCGCAGCATGGAGGCTATGGCGGCGGTATTCAAATGTTATCGCCGTCCCGCACCGGTCTGGGCAGGCCCAGACCTCAAACGATGGGGCGAGCGCTACAAACGATTTTATCTCTGGGTGAATGATAAACAGGGAGCCGTCGCGGTGGATGTGTTTATCACGACACCGGCAGCCTGGGGCGCGATCTTGACGATCCGCACAGGGCCGCACGATTTCAGCAAAGCGCTGATGAACCATATCCGCTACAAAACGCCGTATGTGCAGGAAGAGGGCCATCTCAGGGTTAAGGGAACCAAAGAGATCGTACCTGTCCCTTCTGAAACCGACTACTTCAAACACATCGGGGTTCCCTTCCTTGAACCGGAAAAACGGACCCTCCAACGGCTGCGGATAGTTACAACGATGCAGCAGCAAAAAGCAGGAGTGCGGGTATGACACGGCGGGATGAGATTTATCGGTTTGTCTGCCAGTATGCCGATGAGATGGACGGCCCGACCCCCACCATCCGCGAGGTGGCCAAACACTTCGGGCTGAACTACAAAACGGTGTATTTTCATATCCTCAAGCTGAAAGATGAGGGACGGCTCCGGCAAGACCGCGGCAAGCTGGTCGTTGTGGACAGTGAGTGGATCGAGCCGCCTGTCCGCCCCAGCCAGTTGGCTTTTGATTTTTTGTCTCCTCCATCAGTTGAGGGCCATAACATTAGGGGATGTGCGAGCCGTCTATAAATGGTTACAGTAAGAGTCATGCCGTGTGACATTGACCGCACGGGCCAGGCACGTTAACAACGGGGATGAACGCGGGCGTTCGAATCGCCCCTCCCCGCCATCATTCTGGGCTGCGCTAAACCCTATCCCGCGAAGTACACCGGACGATGCCCCTCCTGACGCGACCATCGTCCCCCTCACCGACCCGCAAGGGCCGCGCTCGACTCCCCACCAAACTCCCTCCTGACCCTGTACCAGTGCGCAGCCCTTGCTTTATTTTTCGAGTACGACCCTCCCTCAAACCCTTGAGTTGATCCCATGCCCTGGTTAGTCTGCCCCCATTGTGGTGACCAGATTTACGCTGAGCTGGTCTCTGCGGAGCGTCCAAGCTCGCACCGAGTCGGCATCGGCGATCTGCCTGCTCCCGCCTTTGCGATCCTGACCAGCGCCCCGGAGACCTTTCGCAATGGCGGTGTGCTGCCGGTGCGCGCCTGGCTGGGACTTACTCCCTATAAATCGGTCGCGAGTGTGTATGTGGGCCTGCGAGCGTTAGAGAAAGCGGGTTTTGTGAGGGCGGTGGCCTATGGCCAACGTAAGCAGTATGCGGGGACACCCAAGCTGAAGGATTTCAGCGTTGCATAACAACATCGGGGCGGATAATCCGCCCCGTTTTATTTTTGGCAGGCTGACTGCTGGTCGGAAGAGGACATAGACCGGCAGACGTACAAGAGAGGGGTTTTCCCCTCTCTTGGCAATATATCAGGTCCGGTGATCAGCGGCTATTATGGGAGGTACTCCACAGGCCGAATCCACCTGTTGTTTACCAAGGCTTCCATGTCGATTCCATCGTCAAGGTCAGGCCACAGAATGGCTATAAAATCTGCCTGGTAGTGAGCCTGCTGTTCTGGGGTGGCATTTTTGAGCCAGGGGAAATAGTCAAGCGGCATCTTGAATACCCGCCCATCGGTCAGGGTAATATGAATGATGCCATCGGCAATGACCACTGATTCTGCGACTACTCTGGTTTGGGTTTCCAATTCCTTATTCCTCCTGTCCGTTGAGTTCTTCCCACGCCGCCAATAGCAAAGCCTGATGTTCTTCGATAATTTCTAGGACCTGGCCGAGTTTGCGGGAATTGAACCCAGAATTCTCCATCACCTGAACAGGCTTCAATTTTATTGTAACTTGTTTTTCAGCATCATACACATGAACGTGAGGCGGATTATGATCGCGACTGAAGACCATAATCTTTAATTTTCCTTTTCTTAAAACCGTTGGTGACATTTTTAACCTTTTTTCTGATGCAGGAATCGCGCTACTCACGACAAAAGCTAGTCCAAGTGAGCAACTTGTACCAGCCGAGGTGGAAGTCTTTCTTAACGGTTGATAACCACGAGTCGAGTGGCGACCTCTGTGCCGGACGACTTGAAAGAATGTTCTGGGAGAGGTGTGCTTTCCCCACCTTGTTTGTCGAGCCAGGCACGGAACTGCATCGCCTTGCGGTCGCCACGAAAGAACGG
>JACRBK010000651.1 GCA_016234525.1 Chloroflexota bacterium | reverse complement strand
GTTTCGATCTCGCGAGGAGCGTCATCGACTAACGCCAGGTTGAGAAGCGTCAGAGGAACAATGACCAACGCGACCAACGCCACAAACGAAATAAAATTCGCCCGGTAGATTCGGAAAGTACGATCAACGATGTCCATAACGCTGCTTGGAGCCAATGCAGGTAACGTAGTATTGTTCACCTTGCTAACCCCTTGATATTAATATAGCTGGTAGTTTCCAGTGTATGTCAGTTTCGATGTGGGCACAATCTCGAGATGATGATGGAGGGCTTTCAGATGGTTTAGGATTAGGCGGCGCGCTGCCATAAAGTATCGTGGTCAGGAATATAGTCAATATGACAGTGGTGGCCCTTGACATGGAAACGAACCAATATCTGACGGAAGATCTACGATTTTGGGGAGCATACCCGGAATCCTGCCCTATGGTAGAAACAGGGCCATTCCCTGTCCGCCCGGCTGTCAGCCCGAATGGTGAGACGATTATCGTCCAGATGGAATCAGGTGATATTGTCGAATTGAATGTCATGACCGAAGCGACAACCAAGATCGCGTTTCCATCCACTGAAAATACCTTTTCCAGCATCCTCTATGCCCCTGATGGAATTATCATGAGGCAGCAAGGTGCTGTCTATTGGGGTTCTGTAGAAAATGGACGCTTCCGGTTTATGGGGTCATTCGCGCCAGAGGCGCAATGGGTGACTGATGTGGCTATCGATCCGAATGAGCATCTACTGGCAGCAGTTGTCAGTGATGACACGGAGGTTACAGTCTGAAATGCCACTACCGGAGACATGCTCTTTAGTGCTGGCGAAGCAGCAGGAGAGAACCCAACCGCCGTTTTTACCCCCAATGGGCAATCACTCCTGGTGCTCGCTTCGACTTCGTCCCATACGACACAGTTGTGGGATGTAGCAACCGGGCAATCGCTGTTTGAGCTTCCAACCTGGGGATCCCGTGCCGATTTTAGTCCCGATGGTCAGCAAGCAGTCATTGCCTCTGGGTCCGTGATAGAAATCTGGGATGTCGCCAGCTTAAGTAATGAATGAGAGGCATCATAGCGCCAATCCCAGGTTAACCCTGAGCGAACGCGCGCACCTCGCCCTTGCTGACCGAGGCGACCGCCATCACATGATCGCCGCCGCCGTAATAAATGTCGTAGGTGTCGTTCGTTTCGATTCCACCGCAGGTGAAAACTACATTCGGCACGTCGCCCCACACTTCGAACGGTCCAATTGGACACAGGATCGGTTCGCCCTGCCGTTTGAGAATCTTCGCCGGATTGCGTAGATCGTGTAGCGCGATCCCCAGGCAGTAGACTCGATCTTCGTTATACCCATGATAAAAATTCAGCCAGCCCCATTCTGTCTTAAAGACCGGGCCGCCTGCACCGATCCGCACACTATCCCATTGGCCGGGACGCGGTTGCATGATGCTCTGGTGATCGGTCCAGTGCAGCAGATCATCGGAATAAGCCAGCCAGATGTCCGGCGGGCGGCGGTGGAACATGACATAATGTCCACCAATCTTTTCCGGGAACAGGACGGCATCTTTGTTATCTTCGTCGGGTAAGACCATGCCCATCCGTTCCCATGCGATCAGGTTAGGGCTGCGTGCCAGCGAGATGCGGGTCCCATGTGGCGAATAAGCCGTATAGAACATGTAGAATATACCGTCCAATTCGGTGATACGCGGGTCTTCTACCCCAAAAGACTCATATTCATTCGCCGGGGTCAATACTGGCTCCAATAGCCGGTTGAAGTGATAGCCGTCGGCGCTAATGGCGCACCCGATCCGCGAGATACGATCTAAACCCTGCGCGCGATAGTGCATATAAACGAGGCCGTTGAAGCGTACCGCCGCCGCGTTAAAAACGTTGTCGGTTTCCCACGCATTGAGCGGGGAAGGGACTAGAATCGGATTGCCCGAATAGCGTGTTAGCTGCAAATTCATAATTCTTCTCCTGTTTTAAGAACGCCGGGCAGTTTGCCGTAGGCGGTCAGGCGTTCGATCACTGCCCGGCTGCCCAGCAGTGAGATAAAACTAGTCACGAAAACGGCGATGGGCAAAATAGTCAGCAGGCTGATCACCAGTGTTAACGCCGCCGCGCCCAACAAAATAAACGTATAGAGGGGATTCGCCAGCGTCAGAAAGAGCGCATTTTTTAGCGCAAGGCGCAGGCGTTTGTTGTCCTGTTCAATCAAAAAAGGCCACAGATAGAACTGGGCAGCGATCCACACCAGTCCGGCAGCCGCGAAAAGCGCCTGCATCGAAATGCCTAACACGCTCCCGGCAGCACCATAAAAACTAAAACAGACGGCGAAGATTCCGCCAACGGTGATATTGACCAGCGCCCACTGATAACTTGTCCATGCATAGCGCCGCATCGCGGACCAGAAGTCGCTAAAATGCGCGCCGGTTCCATGAGCCAGGCTGTTTGTCACCACGACCATACCGGCGGTGGCGGGCGGCAGCAGGATTACGGTCAGGCTGAGGATGAGCCACACAAAATTCATCACCGCCAGCCCGACCATACCGTTATACCAATCGCGCAGCGTTTCCCAAAAGACATCCAGCGCAGCACGCATCGTTATTCCTCGGCGAGTGTAATTTCGCCTGTTTGCGTGTTATAGGTGAGCGTTAGCCGCGCACCATCTGGCCCTTCGAAAACGCGCTGCGCGATTACGGGTTGGATCAAAAACCCATCCACATCCACGCGGCGTAAGCGTTCCGACCCGGTGTAAGTGACATGCAGCACGTGTGCCCCTGCGTTGAGGTTGATCGGGCCACCCCCAACGCGATCCAGCCACAGGTAGCGGCGATCCGGTGCCGTATTGGCAGGCACAATCATCTGTTCTCCGCCGTCCAGTGTGACACCAACAGCCAGCGCGCGCGCGCTGCCTTCCAACACCGTCTCTGCGCCGCCCATTTCTTCCAGATCGCTGATTTCGTTGACCAGAATCAGTTTGGCAAGATTCGAAGCCGAATCAGGATCGGCCCCGGTCAAATCAAGAAATGAATCGCCGCCGATGCCGCGTCCGACTTCGATCCCCAGCCGCTGGCCTGCGCTGATGCTGCTCATACGCAGCGAGCGGAACGGTAGTTTCGCCTCATAGATGTAACCGTCGCCAGTTTCAAACGCATGCCATGCCAGTTCGGCATTGGGGAACCATGTAGACGCGATCCAGTCCCATACCTGTGGACCGTTTGGTGTTTGTGCCAGGGTGAATTTTGCACTCAGACGTTGGCCGCGTCCGTCGCCGTCGATGTACGCCCACAGTGCATCATAACCCCACACCGACGGGCCGATCTCCGGCTGTTCAAAAATCGGATCGCGCACTGTCGCTGCCAGGTAAAGATTTTCGTCATCCCACATGAACTGGAGGTCGAAACTGTCCACTTCTGGCCCGCGCCACAAGGCCGCACCTCGCAAAAACTGCCGCGCTGTGTTAGCCGAAAAAACCGGCACATCGGCCCATTCATCGAGCGCGCCGTCAATTGTAGGGGGAGAGGGGGCGCGTGTGCCGACCAGCGTTGTTTCTTCGCTGGCGATAGCCTGCCGCTGGTGGGCGATATAGAGCCAATAATCGCTCGTTTCAGAAATTTCAAATGGGATGCTTAGCATATCTCCCGCGCCAAGACTGTAGTATTTAGCGAAGCTGAAATAAGCCTCGCCGGTCCAGTCGCGTTCGCGGAAATCCGGCTTGCCTGCAACAGGCTCGCCCGATTCTGCCTCCACACGCACATAAGGCCGGACCGCGACCTCACGGTAATCCAGATAACGCACAGCCGCAGGAGTCTCGCGTACGGTCAGCAGCGCCAGCAGTGCTTCAATCGTTGACTCTGCGCCCGCGTTTCGGTTGACGCGCCATGCCACTGGCCCCTCGATACCATCATAACAGCGCCCTGTTTCGGGATCATAGGCCGGAACGCCCGCCATGTTATTACCAAAGAACCACGAGGCGGCCAGTCCAGCATAACGCGCGTATTTCTCCTCGCCGGTGGCCCGGTAGAGCGCCATATACCCCTGGACCAACATATCGGTTCCATAGGCAATCTGGCCCAGGCGGCGCGGCAGAATTCCGATCTCGCGGATATTCTCAAAAACAAGCTGGCGCATCATGAACGTTTCGGCTTCATAGGCTGCCGAGTCGATCCACTCTTGACGGTCCAGGGCGGCGCCTGCTTCTGCCAGCGCATGGACCATGTGGCTGCCCCAGGCGTGCCAGTAGCCAGCCGAATTTGTTGTGACCGGGTGCATCCCGAACGGGTAGGTAGCGCTGTCACCCAGGACGTACTCGCTAATACCGCTGGCGACATGCTCGATTAACGCCTGAGTAGCGGGGTTCGGGTCCGCGTGATAGTAACTGGTCAGCGCCAGCACCATCACCGCCGAGACATCCGCCGCGCCGCCCGGAATCCACGCTGGAATCGAGAAGCCATGAAGCTGACTGTAGGTGCCATAATTGCGCAGCACATCCCCGGTCAGTGCGTGTTCAGTGAGTAAATAGGCACCTTGCAGATCGGCTGCATAGGCTGGATCGACTGTCGCAAAGACACGATAACCTTCGGCCAGCGCCCACAATCCTCGCATGGCCCACCATCCGGTGAGTGTTTTGTAACTGGTGGTGCCCTGTAGGTTGATCGTTCCTTTGGCATCGGTAACAAAGTTATAGAACCAGCCGTCATCGGTTTGCATATAACGCACGAAGTCCAGGCACAACCGCGCCTGATCCAGTGCACGAGAATCGCCTGTCTGCTCGAAATAGGCGAGGTAAACCAGCGCCGCACGCGCTACGTCATCCACCGCTGTGATACCTTCGCCCGCCGCGTCTACCCATTCATAGTCGGGATATTCTGAGTAGATGTGAACTATCGCCACATTTTGCTCGCCAAATGTGACCGGCTCAGTCAGAAAAAGCAGATGATCGAGGTTAATCAGCCCGTCGCGCATAGTATCATCCTGAGCTGTGGTGAGCGGCATGGGTACGAACCACACCGTTATTGTCAAGACCAACATCAGTAGGGGCACTGCCCGCCGCGCCCGGTAGGGTCTGCTCATGTCGTTTTATCCCTTCACCGCGCCAACATTCAGTCCCTCGATAAAATAACGCTGTGCCGCAAAAAAAAGAACCAGGATGGGCGCGGCCATCATTACTGTCATCGCCATCATATAGTGCCATTTCGGCGCTTCTTTTGAGAGCGATTGCTGGAAGAACTGAATCGACAAGATCAGTGGGAACAACTGGGTCGTGTTCAGATAGATCAGTGGGGCTTCAAAGTTATTCCAGTTGCCTTGAAAAGCCATCACACCAATCGCCAGGAATGCCGGTTTGACCAACGGCAGCATCACGTAAAAGAAGATCTGCGCCGTGCTGGCGCCGTCAATGGTCGCGGCTTCTTCCATCTCGCGTGGAATGGTGAGGAAAAACTGGCGCAGCAGGAAAATATAAGCCGGTCCCCACGCCGTCCACGCTGGAAGCGTGAGCGGATCGTAGGTATTCAACAGGCCAGCCTCACGCCAGATGAGAAAAGCAGGCACGCGGGTTAATGTGCCGGGAATCATCATGGTAGCGAGCATGATGAAAAAGATCACATCGCGACCCTTGAAGCGGAAACGCGCGAAGCCATACGCCACGATGGCGGAGCTAAACATTTCCGCGAACATCGCCAGCACGGTGATAAACAATGTATTGGCGATGATACGCCAGAAAGTCAGACCCGGCGCGATGCTGCTGAGTTGCTCCCACGATTTCCAATAATTTTTATAGACGACCGGATCAGGAATCCATCTCGGCGGCCACTCAAAAAGCTGTTTTTCGGTCTTCAGCGACGTAGACAACATCCACACAAACGGGATAAGAATTACGGCAGCCCCGATCAACAGCAGCGTATAGATCACGATACGGCTGATGATTATTTGGATCTGTCGCCGCCGGGCCAGCGGATCGTAGGTCAGAATTTGGGCAGAAGATTCGGTAGTCATGGTTATGCCCCTCCTGCTTCTTTCTCGCGTGAACCTTCATAAAAGACCCATGCGGACGAGGATCGGAATACCAGCAGCGTGATAACGATGATCAGAACGGCATAGAGCCAGCCCACCGCCGACGCATATCCCATGTGTCCAAAGTTGAACGCTTCGTTATAAAGAAACCAGTTCACAAACCAGCCGTCTTCCCGCTTGGTAGGAATAAATGCCTGCTGAGTGAACACTTGCAGCGCGCCGATAACGCCCATAATCAGGTTGTAGAACAGCGCCGGGCTGAGCATGGGGATCGTAATACGCCGGAATTTCACCCACGCTCCCGCTCCGTCAATCGCGGCAGCTTCATAGAAATCTGGTGGGATATTTTTGAGTCCGGCCAGCAGAATCACGGTATTGGTGCCAAAGACACCCCACAGGCTCATGATCACAAAGGACGGCATCACGAGGTTACTATCGGAAAACCAGCCCAATTTCTCGGAATTTAACAGAGCGTAAATAGGACCAAGTGCCCAGTTGATCAGGCCGTTGTTGGGTGCGAACAGCCAGAACCACAACAGCGCTACTGCCGCCGCCGGAAGCACCGCTGGTACATAATAGAGTGTGCGCCAGAAGCCTACTCCTTTAATCTTTTGGTTGAGCAGCAGCGCTACCCCCAATGCTCCCAGCAAGCCGAGCGGGATCGAAAAGACAGCATAACGCAGGGTTAGCCAGATGCCTTTCCACAGAAACACGTCGGTGGCCGCGATCACGTAGCGTTTATCGCGGATCACGACGTTACCCAGTTCACGGTAGCGCAAGACATCCGGGCCTTCAGCATCCAGCTTGCCGAGCGCCGCAACCGACACGCGCTCGTCTTTGTCAAACGTGACGATTTTCATCGCCAGCGCGTGTTTATAGTTAAAAAGCGGGTCCTGTAAAGACTTTGGTTTGTCCCATAGAATGTTATAGTCGGTAAATCCCAGGTAAAACGACAGCAGAATCGGGAATGCAGTCAGCAGAATTCGCCCGATCAGCCAGGGGGTGATCAATGCAACGCCGGTAGCGGCTTCCGTTTTGACACCTAATTTACGCAGGCCCTTATAGGTCAAATAAATGATCAGGGCCAGAACGATGGCCGTGCCAATGTAGCGCAAAAACGTAGGGTAATACGAGTTAAATGCTCCGGGGTCGGACATCGCCGAGCCTCCTTAATCTTAGCCAGGCAGGAGCGGATGATCCCGCTCCTGCTGGACTATGACGTCCGTTTGACCGTTTTACTGAGAGGCGAGCACGTCTTCAAGCAAAATACGTGCATCGGGGGCCAGGGCTTCGGCAGTATCTTCACCGTTAAATGCCGGGGTGAAGAAATCGCTCCATAACACGCTGCTGAATTCAAGATAACCAGGGAACAAGGTGAGGCCGCGCATGTAGGGCACTGCCGCGATGATGTCTGCGGCGTTGGCTTCCTTGCGCGGTTCCGACGCGATCAGGTGTTCAACAGTCGCCTGTGAGACGCGCGGCGAAACAATCTTCCAGTTCTGGACGCCTTCAGTTAGCAGAACCAATGCCTCGTAAGCTTCGTCGGGGTGTTCTGTGTCTGCATTAATCACCGTGCTGGCGATCCATGCGAAGGTGGTGTTTTCGCCGGTGGAATTACCCTTCGGCACTGCCGAGACACCGACGTTCAACCCCTCAACGCGGTCCAGATCATCCGCTGCGCCACCCATGAACATGGCGACACGCCCTGCCTTGAACATTTCGCCAAAACCTTCTTCAGCCATAGTTTCCTGAGAGGGGCAACATTCTTCCTTCCAGACCATGTCAGCATAGAACTGCACCGCTTCGATCACGGCGGGATCATCGACGGGCGCTTGCGTCAGGTCGGCGCTCACATAGTCACCACCGTTGCCCCACATCCAGATATAAGGCGGCGGCCAGCCGTTCATCGCAAACCCATAGTGGTCTTCGTTTGTCAGGGCAGTCGCTGCCGCTTTGAAGTCTTCCCAGGTCCAATCAGGGGTGGGATACTCGGCGCCCATCGCATCGAAGATGTCTTTGTTATAGAACAGCACAACCGGCTGAGCGATCCAGGGCAGGCCGTAGACGCCATCACCCAACGCTACGGTTTGCCATACGCCGGGGAAGTAGTCGTCCGGGCTGGCTGTGTCGCGCTCATCGCCTGCCAGATAGTCGGTAATGTCGAGCAGCACGCCGTCCCACGCCCAGGGCATGTGGTCTTGGTCCAGCCACATCAGGTCGGCAGCTTCGCCACCGGCCAACGCTGTCTGAAGCACCGTGTAATAGTCGGACGGTTTCGGCTCGTGGATGATCTCAAATGCGGTTTGTGAGGCATTTATCTCGTCGATGATCACCTGGAATTCGGCAGATTCGTCAACGCCGGCCCAGGTGGTGATCCGTATCGTTACTTTATCTTGAGCATCGGAAGTGGCAGCGGGAACCAGAGCCATCACGACCGCCAGCAATACAAGGATTCGCAGGTACTTTGACATGTCGATCTCTCCTATTTTGAATCACTAAATAATATACGGGCAGCGATATTTTGAGCTTTTCGGATGATCTGCGCCCTTCCTTTCTACCCGCGCAGGGTTAATCCGTCTCGGTCGTCTGGGGAACATCCGCAGGACTGCCGGGTCATCAATTCAGTACCCATGCGGATTTGAAAGTTGGCAGCGGTATCGCGCTCGATCCGGTCTATCAGGCGACGTGCCGCCTGGATGCCGATTTCGCGCCAAAAAATGCGAACAGTAGTCAGGGGGGGATCGTGCATAGGTGCCCAACCTACATTATCGAATCCGACCACCGCGATATCCTCAGGGACGCGAATACCACGTTCTTTGCAAGCCCGAATTGCGCCCATCGCGGTAGCGTCGTTCACGGCAACAATGCCGTCCAGTTCGGGAAAACGCGCCAATGCATCGAGCATCGCCCCATAACCAAAATACATCGTTGTGTCTTCTATATAAACCACTCGCGGCGTTTGCCCGAACTCGGCCAGCGCCTTTTCATATCCCTGGCGGCGTTCCCGGCTGCTAAACCAGTCGGCAGGGCCAGAGATGAACACCAGATTCCGCAGATCGTGCGTCTGGAGCAGGTGGCGTGTAATGCCGTACATCCCGCCCACGTTATCGCATACAATCGCGTCGATGGTGCTTTCGTTGAGCAGGTTGTCGACTAATACGATAGGGATATCGCTGTTGGATAACTGAATGATAAAGGAAGCTTTTAGAGCAGGGCCGACCAGAATCAGACCATCGGTGCGGCCTTCATTGACCAATGGAACCCGCAGTGCATCTTGCATCATGTTACTGTTCACAAACGTCGTGATAACATGATAACCGCGTTCACGGGCTTCTTGATCTACTCCTAAAATAGTTTCGTCTGGGAAATTGGTGATTGGTTCCTGGGGGGGACGATCGTAGATGATCAGACCGAGTGTATTCGTCCGTGAGGTAGCAAGACCTTTAGCCGCAGCATTCGGCATGTAACCGATTTCACGGGCGATGAGCAATATACGCTCGCGTGTTTCAGCGTTTACACCGGATCGATCATTAAGCGCACGCGAAACCGTTGCAGTCGAAACGCCTGCTTTTTCTGCAATAGCTTCAAGATTCGGCTTCATTGATAGTGGCTCCTAAAATTATTCGGACGGCGCTGCATGAACACATGCACACCCATACTCGTAATATTACAATTACGCTTTGCAAGAATAACGTAAGCGCTTGCGTTCAGCATACGACGAGTCGTGAAAATTGTCAAGAAAGGTGATCTCCTGTGAGGGTTACTTATCCGATCTTCCCGTGAATCGGCCAATCAAGTAACTCCTGATCGACCCACATACCGACGAAATTCTTCCCTGGAGATGAATCCTCGTTCTGCAAGATCTCCTGCCAGTTGCAAACTGTAGTTATAATGGAATAAGACCGCTTCGTGCGATGCTATGGCAGCCTGGTTGCATTCTGGGTCGACTTACGAGTTGGGCTACTAGCAGCGTCTCTTAACCAAAGTAAGGAGCACCAGCAGATGGCGACCATTCCACCCAAACGGCAAGCCCCGGAGCTAAAGAGATCGGTCATACAGTGGTTGCTTGATTCTGATCCTTCGATCCGCTGGCAGGTGATGCGGGACCTGATCGGTGCGCCCGCGGACGAGGTCACGGCTGAGCGTGCGCGGATCGCCACCGAGGGCGTGGGCGCGCGGTTGCTCGCCCTCCAGGGGGCCGACGGGTCGTGGGGCGGCGTGGCGTGGAACCGTGGGTGGAACTCCACCATGCACGTCCTAATGCTGCTGCGGGACATGGGTCTCGATCCCGCGAGCGACCAGGCACGCCGCGCGGTGGGCCTCGTCCGTGACCGCGTGACCTGGCAGGGTTGGGTGGCCTATGAAGGTAATCCCTTCTTCGTCGGCGAGGTGGAGCCCTGCATCAACGGGCAGGTAGCGGCGGTCGGTTTTTACTTCCGCCAGGACGTTCGGGGCATCGTCGACCGGCTGCTCGGCGAGCAGTTGCCCGACGGCGGCTGGAACTGCGAGGCGGCCAACGGCTCGACGCGGTCGTCGTTCAACACCACGATCTGCGTGCTTGAGGCTCTGCTTGAGCACGAACTGACGGGCGGGGGCAGCCCGGAGGTAACCGAGGCGCGGCTGCGCGGGCAGGAGTACCTCCTCGATCGCCGCCTCTTCCGCCGACGGTCGACCGGTGAGGTCGTCGATGCCGCATGGACCCGCTTCGCCTTCCCGACCTGGTGGCACTACGACGTGCTGCGAGGGCTTGAGTACCTGCGGCGCGCCGCCGTCGCCCCCGACGAGCGCGTGGTCGAGGCGATTGAACTGGTTGAGTCCAAGCGCGATCGAGATGGCCGGTGGCCGCTTGAGGTCCAGTATCCCGGCGAGATGCCGGTCGATCTGGACGAGGGTGAGGGCCGTCCGAGCCGGTGGAATACGCTGCGCGCCTTACGAGTGTTGAACTGGTATTCATC
>JACRBK010000652.1 GCA_016234525.1 Chloroflexota bacterium | reverse complement strand
GCCGCTGACGATGTTAGCCATCTTCACGGTAGGTTATGCGGTCGTGCGCGGCCCAGAGGAATGGTACGGCGGGCGAGGCTGGGGTGCGCGCTATCTGGTTCCCGTTACACCCTTTCTGGCGCTGTGGCTGCTGCCGGTAATCGATCACCTGTTATCGCCTAAGGCGGCGGGCTGGCAAAAAATCGGCGTCGGGATCGTGTTTGCTTTCAGCATAGGCGTTCAACTGCTGGCTGTGTTCGTCCCGCTCGATGTGTACTATCGCACCCTCGATGCCCAGAATCCGCCGATCATTCCCTGGAAAGAGGGCGTATGGAGTCTGCGCTGGTCCCCGATCCGCGTCATGGCAGAACGGTTAGGCGATCAAACCAGTGACATCGCGTGGATCCATGCAGTGGGCCAGCCCTGGCTGATGCCGCTGTTGTGCGCCGGGCTGATCGCGGCAGCAGTAGTCTGGATAGGGTTATGGCTGCGGCGCGTAGAGTGGAAACGTCGCATGTTTGCGATCACTGCCGGATCGCTGGCGCTGCTGACTCTGATCACCTTGTTCGGTGGGCTGTACGCAGTGCGGAAGGATAAACGTTATTACGGCGATTTCACCCCGACGCGCGACCTGCTGGCGGCTCTGGAACCACAGCTTCGAGATGATGACGTGATCGTTTTGAACGATGACTTCTACTCCGAATTTTTTATGAACTACTACAAACGGTCCAGGCCAACCGTGTATACCCTGCCGCTCTCGCCCGGCGAACGTTTCAGCCAAGAGCAAACACCCCGGGTTGAGTCGCCCAACCCCGAAGACCTGATTCATCCGGGCAGCACGATTATTCTGAGTGATCTCGCGGCGCGGCATGAACGGCTGTGGTTGGTGATAAACCGGAGCGCGTTTATCCCCTGGTCGGTGCGCCCAGTAGAAAACTACCTGACGCGCCACTATTTCCCGGTCAGTGAGATAAAACCTTCTGATGTGGCGCGCGCAGTACTGTTCGATATGACCCCTGCCCCACCTGTGTCGGCGGCAGCGTGGCCGGAAATACCTCGCGATGTTTTGTTTGGGCCGAGCCTGCGCTTGGTGGGCCTGGATATTCCAGGCGGGACAGCACGCACACCCGGTGATATTTTGCCGGTATCGCTGCTGTGGCAGGCAGTCGAACCTGTACCGGAAGATTACACAGTGGGATTGCTGCTCATGTCAGCGGATGGGCAGCTTGTGACGCAGCGCGACTCCTACCCGATGAATTCTTTTGAGTATACTCACACCTGGCAGGCCGAATCGCTGCACCGGGATAATCATGGGCTGACCTTACCGGAGACGCTGCCCACCGGAGAATATGAACTGTGGGCGGTGGTATATTGGTGGCAGACCCCTAACGAGCGTCTGGCTGTTACCAGCGCCGCCGGAGAGACACTCGGCGATCACGCATCGCTGGCGACAATCGTTGTCGCGCCCTAACAGATCGGCTATACTCCTGCCGCGTTATCGTCTTTGCTGCTGCGCCAGGAGCCTCCATGTCTGAACTTGCCATTGATCTAGATCGGACGGTTTCTTTTTTAACCGAACTGCTCAACATTCCCAGCCCTACCGGCTGCGCCGCCGAAGCGATCCGTTATGTTGAACGCGAATTTCAAGCGCTGGGCATCCCCACACTCACTTTTGAAACCCAACCCAAAGGGGCGCTGGCGATCACCTGGCCGGGCGAACACAGCAACACGCCGCGCGGTCTGACCGCTCATGTCGATACGTTGGGGTTGATGGTCAAAGAGGTCAAGGACAACGGGCGGCTCAAACTCACCCAGTTGGGCGGTTTTATGTGGAATGCCGTCGAATTTGAGGGTGTGACGATTCAGACTCACGGCGGGCAGCGTTACCGGGGAACCGTTGTTCCGGTTAAGGCCAGCGTGCATGTTCACCGCGACGCAGGCGATCTGCCACGTAATGCGGATACCATGGAAGTTCGTATCGATGCACGGGTGAGCAGCGCCAGCGATACCCGCGCCTTGGGGATCGAAGTGGGCGATTATGTATTTATCGATCCGCGTGTCGAAGTGACCGATACCGGCTTTATCCGCTCGCGCCACCTGGACGACAAAGCCGGAGTCGCCGCGATCTATGGCGCATTCCTGGCGCTCAAAACCGCCGGGCAACGTCCCGCGCAGACAGTAACGACGGTCATCAGCAACTATGAAGAAGTTGGGCATGGGGCGGCGGTTGGTTTCCCTGCGAATCTACATGAACTGGTTACGATTGATATGGCAGCCATCGGCGAAGGCCAAAACTCGGACGAATTCAGCGTAGGAATCTGTGTCAAAGACGCAGGCGGCCCTTATCACATTGATCTGACGCGCAAACTGCGCACACTGGCTGATGAGGCTGATATTCCCTATCAGACCGACATTTACCCTTATTATGGATCCGATGGCGAAGCTTATTGGCGAGCGGGTGGCACGGCGCAGGTCGCGTTGATCGGTCCAGGCGTCAGCACCTCTCACGCCTATGAGCGTACCCACACTGACAGTCTGCTGCATTCCGCCCACCTGATCGCACGCTATTTGCTGTCGTGAGGAACTGATAACGACT
>JACRBK010000653.1 GCA_016234525.1 Chloroflexota bacterium | reverse complement strand
GGCCGTTTGAGGGGGTAGAATCTGCGCAAGAGCCGCCAGCGCCTCCTCACGCACCTGTTCGCCTAGTTCGCGAATTTGCTGGTGATCACGCTGGCTGTCGGCATAGACCGGGCCGATAGATGAACCCGGCAGAATGTCGTGGAACTGGTTCAAACACAACAGCCTCCAGGCCGCTGTCAGAACGTCATGTGGATAACGGTAACCGGTCGCGAGCGCCGCCCATGCCGCCACAAATTCTGCGTCATGCAGCAAGAATTCGTTCTTCCGGTTATTACGCTTGGTGCTGCCCTGGCTGGTGAGAGTCCCTCGGTGATATTCCAGGTAGAACTCGCCGTTCCACACCGGAAGCTGGTCGGAGAGTTCGTTTTCAATCCGCTGCATGAACTCGCGCACGGTGCCGGGACGCACGCGCGGCGCGCCGGGATGATTTGCCAGGTTGTCTATATTTTGAATCATTTCACGGGTGGGGCCGCCGCCGCCGTCGCCGTAGCCATAGGCGGTGAGCAGTTCGTTATGAAGCTCTTTCTGGGTGAAATTTTCCCATGTCCCCACAATTTCCGCCGCCGACACATTTCCGTTGTAGGTTGTGCTGTGAGGCAAAAATTCACCGCCAGAGGGTGTCGTCAGGAAATGGGTCAACACCCGTGTCCCGTCAATACCCTGCCACCATAGTATCTGGTGCGGCATCCGGTTATATTGATTCCAGCTCATCTTGTGCGTGATGAAATACTTCATGCCCGCTTGTTTAATAAGCTGTGGTAACGCCCAACTATAACCGAAAGTATCCGGCAGCCACAGGACCGGCGTATCGACATCCCCAAAGTGATCGTGAAAATACGTGCGCCCTAACAAAAACTGCCGGGCCAGCGCCTCGGCTCCGATGGCGTTGATGTCCGGTTCGACCCATGTTCCACCAATGAGTTCCCAGCGCCCTTCCTGGACTCGTTGTTTGATCTGGGCAAATATTTCGGGATAACTCTCCTCAACATACTGGTAAAGCTGTGGCTGACTTTGCGAGAAGGTATAACCAGGGAACTCTTCCATCATACGCAGGACTGTGCTGAAAGTGCGTCCGGCTTTGCGCCGCGTCTGTCCCAGTGTCCACAACCAGGCAACATCAATATGCGCGTGGCCCACAGCGATAACATCCGCATCCATGGGGGCGCCGGCGGCTTCAATTTCTGCTTTCAACACAGAGAGCGCTGGCGGAACACTGTCATAAAAAGCCGCGGTCCCCAGCGGATCGCGGGTATCCAGCGCTTTAAAAGCAGCATTAAGCGCATTGTATAGACGTGCTTTGACAGGATCATTATCAGAAAGCTGTTCGGCGACTTCTAGCGCGTTGTGTGCCGCCGCGACGAATGCGCGAGTCGGCTGGTCGATCTGGACCACCGCGCATTCGCGCATAAAAAGCTTCGTACCGGGTTCCGAAGACTCATAACCCCCTAGTCCGGTCCAGCCATGCAGCGCCAGCAGATGAGATTTGCCATCGCACCAACGTCTCGGCAGCCGAATTTCATGATGGTGGCGATCAGCGGCGGCATACGGCTCGCCATCAATATACGCCAAAACTTCAGGATGGCTGAAATCCCCCGCGTTACCAATCGGTAAAAAAAGCGCGACGGGATGATCAGCATCCCACCCGGCAGGCGACTGAAACCTGCTGCGCAGGATGAAATCGGTCATCCAGGTGCCCCAATAACTGTTCGGGGGGATAGTCTGCCACTGGCTGTCATCCACATCGGGGCCAATGGGAGGCACTTCGAGCGGGCTAGAAAGGCGGATATAGCCAAACGGCGGCAGCGGCTGACGCTGCCGGTAAACGAGAGGGGCGATCAACGAAAGACGCTGGGCTATTTTTTGTGGTGTCCAATAAACATGGTGATACATTGTTGTATTCCTTAAGTTGGTGCAGATTTAGACACAGACTCCGTTTCAGGAAGAGCTAACTCGTTATCGGCATACAAATAACAGGCCGCCTGGTGTTCGTCCCGCACTTGATAAAGCGGGGGCTGTGCGGCGAGACAACGATCCATACGAGATGGGCAGCGGGGGTAGAACCGGCAGCCGCTGTGCATAGAAGTACGCATCTCTTCTTCGGGCGGCAGAACGATTTCGCCTTTCCATTTCACGTTAGGATCAGGAACAGGTACTGAATCTACGAGAAGCTGAACATAGGGATGATGAGGCTGGTCAATGACGCTGATCGTGTTGCCCTTTTCCGCTACAATGCCTTGATAAAGAACATATATCTGGTCGCTGATCTGGTAGGCGGTGCTCAGATCGTGCGTAATATAGAGAAATGAAATGTTGCTTTCCTCTTTTAGTCGGAGCATCACCTCTAGAATAGAGGCGCGCAGCGAGGCATCGATCATTGATACCGGCTCATCGGCAACGATCAGTTTCGGTTTGACCATGTACGCACGGGCCATCATAATCCGCTGGCGCTGACCCCCGCTCAATTGGTGAGGGTATTTTCGCAGCACATCCTCACCGTGTAAACCCACCACATTCAAAGCATCTTCGATCAAATCACGGCTGCGGGCCTTGCTGGTGGTGAGTTTAAAATTATTAATGATCAGGTCCAAAACGTGCTGCACGCGGTAAAACGGATTGTACACACCAAACGGGTCTTGGAAGACAGCCTGCACCTCACGGCGGTAGTTCTTGATCTGCCTGGCGCTAGCCGCTGCGAGGTCGAGTCCTTCGAAGATAATCTGTCCGGACGTGGGACGGACAAACCCTAACACCAGGTTGGCAAGCGTTGTTTTGCCGCTGCCACTTTCACCGGCGATGGTGATCACCGAAGCAGGACGAGACGCGATGTTGAGGCTAAAATCCTGTAAAGCGATCACCGTCCGCTTGCCCCCGGTCAAGGAGTGCTGAGTATAGACTCTGGTGACATTACGAATTTCGAGCAGCGGCTGTGACATCAATCAGGCTCCCATTCTCGGTCGGTTGGTGCAAATAACAGGCCACTTGTTGATCAGGGGAAATTTCGTAAAACGGCGGTGACTGAATGCGGCAGCGATCCATCACAAACGGGCAGCGCAGTTGAAAGATACAGCCCGGTGGAGGATTGCGCGGATCGTGGGTGATGCCTTCGGTCACTCTCAGCGGTTTTCGCTCTTTAAGCGACGGGACCGCATCTATCAACAACCGTGAATAGGGATGTCCCGGCTGGGCAAACAGGCTGTGCAGCGGGGCAATCTCGACAATCTTGCCTGCATACATGACGGCGATCCGGTCAACCATTTGGGCCATCAAGCCCATGTCATGCCCGATCATGATCATCGAAACACCTAACAGCCGCTTAACTTTTAGCATAGTCTGGGCGACAACCCGCTGCACCACAACATCCAATGCACTGGTGAATTCGTCGGCGATGATCACGGTAGGGGTGAGCGCGATAGCCATAGCGATACACACGCGCTGCTTCATGCCGCCGCTCAGTTCATGCGGATACATCTGGGCAACCCGCATCGGCAGCCCGACCATTTCAAAGAGTTGGGCCAGACGATGTTCGATTTTATCTTTCGAAGTCCTGCCCAGATGCGTTCGGATCACATCGTAAATCTGGTCCTTAATACGCATGGTTGGATTCAGTGAATTCATAGCCCCCTGCGGGATCAATGACAGCTCAGACCAGCGCCTTTTGCGCAGTTCTAAGTCGGTCATCTCAAGCAAGTTTTGGCCTAACAGCCGTACTTCACCTGACACGATCCGCCCTGGTGGAGTGACGAGCTGCAAAATTCCCATCGCGGCGGTAGATTTGCCACAGCCAGACTCACCGACCAACCCCAGGATTTCGCCCTCGTATAATTTAAAATCAATACTGTTTACCGCGAGCACATCCCCTTTGGGGGTCTCGTAATACACCTTCAAATCTTTGACTTCCAATACGACGTTTTTCGGCTTGCCCGTAAAACTTGCCATAATATATTCCCCTCATTGAGATGACTGGCGCAAGCGCGGATTGGCGATTTCATCAAACCCCAGGTTGACCAATAGTAGGCCGATAAACATGACCGCCAGGAGAAGCGTGGGAAGGCCCCACCACCACCACATATTACGGAGCATGGCAGCAGCTCCCAACGCAAAGTAGATTGTCCCGCCAAGGGTTGGAACGCGCTGCGGACCCAGCCCCAATACTTCAAGGCCAATAGCAGCCAGGATCGCCCCTGCCGCGTTGCCGATAAAGCTCGCCGCAAGATAGGGGAGAAGATTCGGCAGCATCTCTTTGAACATAATATCGAAGCTGGACGCTCCGGAAAGTTTTGCCATTCGAACGTAACCACTTTCCCTCATGCTCAGGACCTGGGCGCGGATAAGGCGCGTGGGTGAAGGCCAGGCAAACAAGGCGATCAACAGCGCCATCGTGATCAGTTCAATCTGGGTAAGCAGCGATTGGATCACAATAAGCACCATCAGCGCGGGTATAGTGACGGTGACATCCGACATCAGCCGGATAAAGTCATCTACCCGCCCGCCGAGGAAGCCCGCCGAAAAACCCAGGAT
>JACRBK010000644.1 GCA_016234525.1 Chloroflexota bacterium | reverse complement strand
GCGGCGGATGGGTTACCGGGCCGACATTGCAGCGAATGGTCACGAAGTGTTGGAAGCGCTGGACCGCCAGCCTTATGATATTGTGTTGATGGATGTGCAGATGCCCGAAATGGACGGCCTCGAAGCGACCCGGCGTATCATCAAACAATGGCCGCCGGACGTGCGCCCGCACGTGATCGCGATGACGGCGAATGCCATGCAGGGGGATCGCGAGATCTGCCTGTTAGCCGGGATGGATGACTATCTCAGCAAACCGATCCAGGTGCGGGAACTGCAAACCGTCCTGGAACGTTGGGGCCAAAAAGACCCCACTCCGCCCGCCGCTGTCACGCCGGAACTCGAAACGCCAGCAGATGAAACCCCCGCCAGCATTGACTGGTCGGTGTTGGACGGCCTGAGGCTGCTGCAAGAAGAGGGTGAACCGGATTTTGTGACAGAGACGATCACCATGTATATCAACCAGACGCCTACCCTGATCGCTGAGATGCGCGCAGCAGTCAGCCAGAACCAGGCGGGGGCGTTGAAGGCGGCGGCCCATTCGCTCAAGGGCAACAGCAACAGCCTGGGCGCAAAAAAGGTTGGGTCGTTGTCATTAAAGCTTGAAAAACTGGGGCGCGGCGGCGTGGTCGAAGGGGCCGAGGCGCTGCTGGTCGAACTGGAACAAGAATTCGAACGAGTCAAACGGGCGTTTGAAGCTCATTAGACAGGTGGTGTGATGGCAGGGTTGATTCTGGTGGTAGATGACAGCGCGATCCAGCGCAAAATTTATGCGGCAACATTGAAAGCTAGCGGTTATGAAGTGGTCACGGCTGAAAACGGTGTGCAGGGAGTAGCGATGGCGTTGGAAACTATGCCCGCGCTGATCCTGATGGATATTTCGATGCCCGAAATGGATGGCCTGGAAGCCACACGCGAACTGCGGCGGTATCCTGAAATGGCGCGGGTTCCCATTCTGGCGGTGACAGCCTATACCGAACCCGAAGAGTTGGAAGCTGCCTATCAGGCCGGGTATGATGGGGTGATTGACAAAAATAGTGATCGTACTGTGGTGGTGGAAACCGTAGCCCAGTGGCTGAACGGTTGAGGATGTTATGTTTACTGACAAAACAATTCTAACAATTGACGATTCCGATACGATTCGCACGTATTTACGCAATGTGCTTACCTCGAAAGGCGCGATGGTCGACGGGGCATCTGCCGGGCATGATGGGCTGATGATGAGCACCCAAAAACAGTATGACCTGATTTTGCTGGACCTGCTGATGCCCGATATTGACGGGATCGAGGTTCTGAAACAGATTCGTGCAACCAACGAAGAAAGCACCGTTGTCATGCTGACCGGGCACGGCGGGATCAAGTCAGCGATTTCGGCGGTACAGATGGGCGCTGATGGTTATATTCTCAAACAAGAGATCACCTCAACCGCCAGAGATCATGTTGAGTTTGTCTACGCGCTCGAACAAGCGATGGAACACCGCGCGGGTATCGTGGCGCAAAAACAGTTGGAGCAGGTGCGCGCCGACTTTTATTCGATGGTGACCCACGACCTGCGCAACCCCACCACCATGATCTTACTCGCCAGCGTGATGATGACCGATGGCAGCGTCGAACCACTGACTGACAACCAGCTTGAATTGGTCGTCTTGATTCAGAACGCAGGCAATCGCCTGATCCAACTGATCAATGATTATCTAGATTTTGCCAAAATTGACGCGGGTTATCTGCGACTGACATTAGCCGAAGTCGATCTGCGCCAGGTAGTCGAATCGAGCGCCATTTTCAGCCGTTTGCAGGCGCACGCCAAACAGCAAACGCTGACATTGGATGTGCCGGAAGTCCCGGTGATGGCGCTGGTGGACGCGGAACGCCTGAAACAGGTGTTAGACAACCTGCTCTCGAACGCCATCAAATATACGCCTGAAGACGGGCAGATCGTTCTGCAATTGTGCGTCGAGTCGGGACAGGCCATATTTAGGGTGAAAGACAGCGGCGCGGGCATCTCCCCCGCTCAAATCCCGATGCTGTTCACCAAGTATCACCGCGTCCCCGGCGAAAGTACACGCGGAATCCAGGGAACGGGCCTGGGGTTGTTGATCGTCAAAGAGATTGTCGAGGCACATCGCGGCACAGTCATTGCTGAGTCCGAGGGGATCGCCGGGCGAGGAACGACCTTTACGATTTCACTGCCGCTCAGCCGGATCGAAGCGGCGGCACACGCGGGCGCAGGGGAGGATCAACCGATCTTCCCTGGCAAAGTCGAAGCGCCGCTCGAAATCGAAGATCCTGAACTGTATCAGGCTTTTCTTAACGAAACGCAGCAGCAGATCGCCAGTTTGCGCAGTTTGTTCCGCGAGTTGGCGCTGCGTCCTGATGACAAGGCGCTGTTCAATCAGGCACAGCGCGTGGCGCATACGCTCAAGGGAAATGCAGGCGCGATGGGCATTGGCCCGATCTGGGACCCGGCTTCACAAGTGGATGGGCTGCTGCGCCGCATGATCAAAACCGAGGAAATTTTCACCTCGGCGGAATGGTCATTGTTGATGAATCTGATCAACGAAATAGAGCGGGCGCTGCCGTAAACAACAGCGATCAGCGATCAGCAAAGCAGCCTCACCCCCTACTGGTCAGTCCGAGCAGCATTTGGAAATGTAGGGGCAGGGCTATGCACTTTTACGATTTAATCGGGTCATACGGATTTACCCCTATCCCCCCATCCCCCTTTCCCCGCTGCGCAGAGAAAGGGGGAGAAGGGTCGGCGGTAGTCCCCTCTCCAACCCAGGTGGAGAGGGGGTAGGGGGTGAGGTCGCTTTTGACTTCGCCCTTCAACATAACCGGATTATTTTCTCAAAGTGCATTGCCCTGCCCAGGGCGACGCGGCGCCTCGCCCCTACTAGAATTCTACGATTCGGTTTGATCCTCGTCTGGCTCGTCTTCCTCCTCTGGCTGATCGGGTTCGTCCGGTTCGTCCGGCTCATCCGTACGGTCTGGTTCTTGAGGATCTTCGGGTGCTTCCAGTTCTTCGATCTCGACAGGTTCTTCGGCTTCTGCCGTGTCGTAGTCCTCATTTTCGACGGTGTCGTCTAAAGGGTCGGTGCCGGCGCTGTCCTCACAGTCATCGCCTTCACACGCATCGTCCTGATCTTGAAACGATAATGCGCAGTCCTCCGGGCAAGAAAGGGCGCTTTCAGTGCTGTCGCAGAGGGCGTTGCCACACTGGGCCGGGTTGATCGGGTCAAAATAATCATCCGGCGCGCAGTCTGCCGCACAGGTCAGGCCGCTTTCATCAGGATCGCAGATGGCATTACCGCAGCTATCACCCGCCCAGGGGCCGCAGTCTGCCGCGCACAACAGCATGTCTTCACCTTGTTCCGGTTCGCAGATCGTATTGCCGCAAGTCGCCAGGTTGAGTACGCAGTCCGGGGCGCAGATGGCCGCGTTTTCGTCGTCGGCGCAAATACCATCGCCGCAGCTTGCCAGGGCGAGCGGAAGCTCTGGGGCGCGGGATCGTACCGCTGGGAACTGAATATCCTGCTGCTGTTCCAACACAGCGCCATAACGATCCGTCAGCAGACCCATGCCCGGCGAAAGTTCGAGAAATTCCTCAAAAGCGGCAGCGGCGGCGGGAGGATTATCGGTTTCAGGGCCGGGCACGGCGGCGGCCCCGCCAGCAGAATCTTCTTGTTCAGCGGGAGCCGCCGCGGCACCTACTGCCTGCTCGATAATCGGTTCGCGCTCATGCGGGATGATCTCCACCAGGCCACGCTCTACCGCAAAGACGGTTTCGCCGAGCGGCGTCACGGCCACCCACCAGCGAGTCCCACGCACGGCGGCGGTCGCGCCGGGGGTATAAATTTCCAGCCGGTCCCCCTGGCTCAACGCCTGCTGCGCATCGACGATCACGGTTCCGACCAATACATCGAGCGTCAGACTAAAGGCGGCCTGTTCATCCTGGGGAGGCAACATCGTGCTGACCACGATCAGGGTATTATCATCGATCTCGACTTCGATCCCCTCAAAAAAGGTGAGGTAGGCTCGCCCGGCCTGCGCGGTGCGAATACGATCTCCTTCGGAGACGGGGATAATCTCGTTGATCGTGCGCCAGGATGTACGATCTTGCGGGTCGTCCTGTGCGGTTTGATGTTGAATTAGACCCTGAATCGGTTCGAGCGATGCGACATAATCCGCCTGCTGCGGCGAGTCACCGGCCTGCACTTGTACTCGACTGGCAGACATCGGCAGCACGATCAATAACGCCAAGACGATCCAACGCGCGTACTTTTTGAGAGACATCCTGTTTTCCTGCCTCACTGTCAGTATGGTTTATCTGCGATCATGACGTTTTGATTCTATTCTTAGTTCCATTATATGCCGCTTTGAGCTGCGCGTGTGCCGTGTTTTAATTCCGAGTACAATTAGGGTGTTCGCAGCAAAACAGGAGTGAGGATCATGGGTTTTTTCGAGCAGCAGGGTTCTACCGCAAAAAATCTGCCGGTAACGGTGCTGTTGGCGGGGTTTCAGGCCCAATGTATTTTGCAGGTCATGGGCATTTTGCAGACGTTTCTCAACGATGAACAAAAGGCTGTTTTTGCGCTCAAACAGGTGGCACTGCATGGGTTAGAGGTCGATAACCCGGCAGCCAGTATGAGCCTGCCTGAGTTATATGTGCGCAAAGAGGAATGCCACGCGATTGCATTTGACCGGATGTTTGAAAAAGATGACACCGGCCTGATGCCGCGTCCTGAACAGGTGGCCGTCTATACCTCTCATTACGCTATTCAAGGGCAGTTTCATATGGGGTCCGATACGCCGATCAGCGATTTTATCGCGTCGAGCAAATCGCCGTTTGTTGTGGCGACGGATGCCTACATCTTTCCCTTGTTTCAGCCCCAGGCGGCCCTGATCCAGACAGCCCCGCTGGTGTTTGTGTATCGCTCAGCGGTGAGGATGCATCATCCGATGTAGGGATAGGATAATCCCCTCTCCAACTGGGTTGGAGAGGGGGGTGGGGGTGAGGCCGTTCTTAAATTGGCACGCCGGGCGGGGGAGATAGATTAATCGGTGGCTTCGGCGATAAAGTTGAGAATCAGCGCCGCGATCACGCCTGGAACCCAGCCCGCAATCGTCAGCGCGGTGACGATGATGAAGGTGCCGCAGCCCCGGTCGATCACGGACAGCGGCGGCAAAATCAAACACAAAATAGCACGTAGGCAGCCCATCACAACCTCCTGTTGGTGAACAACAATATTTACGCACCGGGCGTATGAAGGTTTCAATCTCGCCCGTCAGTATAACATACGCGGGGAGATCGCTCAGGAATGGTTCGGGGGAGGCTGATTCGGCGCGGCCCGCCGCCGCATGAGCGCGATCACGCGCGGCATCAGCCGTTCGTAGGCCCAATATAGCGCCGGATTCGGGGCGTAGTCCCAGGCGCCGATATGCCGCACGACGGTTCCGCCAAACCCTTCTTTAAAGCGGAACACGCCCCACATCGGGTCCTCTTCTACAAACTCGTTGGGCGCACCCCAAAAATCGTAGGTGGCATACCCCTGAGCTTTGGCCCAGCGCATCGCTTCCCATTGAAGCTGATAGGTGGGCATTCGTTCGCGTTCTTCGTTGGCGCTCATGCCGTAGAAATACCATGCTTTCGGCCCGAAGTGGAACAGCACCAGCCCGGCGAGCGCCCGACCTTCCCATTCTGCCAAAAAGCCCGCTGCCAGCCCGGCCTCCATGAAGCGTGACCAGGCGGTGTGGTAATAATCCGGCGGGCGAATCAGAAAACCCTGGCGCGCGCCAGTGACACGATAAAGATCGTAGAGCGTTTGAAAGTCGGCGGCGCTGTCGGCTAACCGGACAGTGACCCCTTTTTTCGGCCCGGTGCGCACTTTTCGGCGCGTGCTCTGGTTCATCGCCGCCAGAATCGCCTCTTCATCGCGGGAGAGATCAAGCGTGATCGTGTTGCGAAACTGCACCTGTGAGGCGCTAAAACGCCAGCCGCGCGCACGCAGTTGACTGATCACACGCTGCCCGGTGGGATCATCCTGGGCGGGATGTTCCGCGCTGCCAGGGATGCCCGTCCCCGCGATCACGTCAGGATCGATCTTGATCCAGATGGCGCGGCGCTGGCGGGCCAGCCGTTCGAGTGTTTCTAACACCTGATCAACATGTGCGGGATTACTGTAATCCAACGCGGGGCCTTTGGAGACGTAGATTACACGCAGCGGCCCAACCTGCCGTGTCAGCAGGGAGGCCGCTGCTATTATGGACTCTTGCTCAAAAGCCAGCCGTTCGGGCTGCCAGCCGGTTTCCTGGTGTTTAAAGTCGCCCCATTCCCAACTTTGCAGGATATGCGCAGTGGGTAGCGAATGCAGCGCAGAATGCCAGGCAGCGCGGTTGGTGATCGGGATCATTTTGAGCATAAGTTAGGTTGTGACTTTTCCCTGCCGTACTTTTATTGTTGCTTGATTGATCTTTTCGGCCACTTCTTTTAAATGGCGCACATCGCTAGAAGACATGACTTTGACCTGACCCGCATCCAGCTTCAGCCGGATAACATGCGTAGGGATCATCTGGCTGATGGGAAGGGCAAAAGTGAGCAGCCCAGCGATTCCCACCAGGGTGATCAACATGCTGTCGGGCAGAGGATCGATTTTTACGACTCCGAAAGTATGACCCAGGATGGCCGCCGCCGCGATCAATGTGAGCAACCGGACGAGCTGCAAGGGCAGATAGTACCATAACATGCTGACGCGCGCCGACTGTATTTTGGACAGTGGGTAGGTAGTACCATCGACAATGAAACGGAGATCAGAGAGAATGTCACTACGAGTACGGTATAAAATGATCTCAGACGCATAAGGTGGTGTAGAACGCTGCATAGAAAGCCCATTCCGCCTATTCTGTTATGACCCAAATTTATTCCCCGCCCTTTACAGCCACCTTGTAAGCTGTATAGATGATCTTATTATACACGCAGTCCCATGCGCCAACAGTGCGAATTATATTGCCTCCCCAACCACGTTTAAAACGGTAAACACTCCACAAACCATCATCGCGCGTTTCAAACTGCGCTTCGAGCGTTTCAGAATTTTCGTCGGGAATACCATATAGATCATATTGTTTTGCGCCCTGCGCTCTGGCCCACAACAGGCCCGCCCACTGGACACCATACGAGGCCATGCGCTGCCGCTCGCGATCCGATGATGCGCCATAGAGGTACCAGGCCCAATCACCCACCGCAAAGACCATCACGCCCGCTAAATCTTGCCCCTCATAACTGCCTAACAGCAGGGCAGCACGTCCCGTCGGGACAAACAGATCGTAGGCGCGCCGGTAGTAGTCGGGAGAATGCACGCCAAACTCATCCCGCGAGCCGGTTTCGGCCAGCAGCGCGATAAAATGTTCCACGTCGGCCTGTGTACCCACCCGCACCGTGATCTCAAATTTGGCGCTTTTGCGAATGTTGCGCCGGGTTCCCTGGTTCATGCGGGCCAGGATCGCCTCTTCGTCTCCGGTGATGTCTAGCGCAACGGTGCGCGGCGGTTGGACAGTCTGCGGACTGGATCGGAATCCGAACGCGGCAAAATCGACGGTTTCCAATCCGAAACCCGGCTCCATCTTAAAAAAGGCGATCCGGCGTTGGCGGGCGATCTGCCGGATCGAATCCAGCAGGGCGCGCACCTGTTCCGCGTTGGACCAGTCCACCAGCGGGCCATAAGGAGCATAGGCCATATACCCCAGCCGGAGCGGGAGCCG
>JACRBK010000645.1 GCA_016234525.1 Chloroflexota bacterium | reverse complement strand
GTGATGCACAACAGATTAGCAATCGCTTTGCTCGTTTTTCCTTCTTTGATCAGCGCGGCGACCTGGAGTTCGCGGGAAGTCAACTGCTCGACCCTGGTGGATCGCCGCTTGGTGATGGGATACACGATTTCGTTGATCAAGCTCTCTACCAATTCGAGGTCATTGGGCGCTAACTCCTTTTTCAGGATGTCGAGGGATGGCCTGACGAATCGCTCCATGTTGGTCGTAATCGTCGTCTCAAGTTCTTCAATTTCGTCCTTGCGCTGCGACAGCAGATGTGCGAACGCCTCATTCTCTTTTTCCAGCCGCTCATAACGCCGCAGCAGGCCGTTGAGCTGGCTGTTGAGCTTGAACACGGTGGTGATATCCCGCACATATTCCAGTACCCCTAACACCGTGTTGTTGCTGTCGAGAATGGGAATGGCAAATAACTCCTGCCACCCCTTCTGATCCCCTGAGGGGGAATATTTCACCATACCTACGAAGGGTGATTTGTGCTCGATGGCCTTGAGGATGGGGCAGTTCTCGCAGGGGGTGTTCCGCCGGTGATATGCCTTGTAACATTTTTGATCGATCAGCGACCCCGAATCGGAATACCAATGGTGCATCAGCGCGTTTACATACCGAATGTTCAGGTCATTGTCTAGGACGCTGATTCCATCCTGAATGCTGTTGATGATGTATTCCAGCAGTTCTTTACTCTCAAATACAACCCCGTCCGTCTCGGCGGCGGTATCCATATTGATATGGGGCATAAAGACCCATTTCATAGCGTCGATGAATTCGATTGAACTGGTGGGGAAAGGTCCGTTTTCACTAGGGGTTCTGTCCATCGTTGTTTGCCCGGCTCCATACTGGACGGTCACCTGTTTTGAGTGACCCTAAGCGGAAAGTGTGCGGTTTTCAGAATCCATTACCCCAGGAAAAACCTGGGGTTTTTATCATGTTTTAATGGTATTGTACTAGGGTTTTTAGGGGACTACAATTAGATTTAGGCGAGGGAGAAATAAAACCCCGCCCTGTAACACGAACTACACCAACTAATCGTTATTTTATTTTGGAGGTTGGATCATGGCTGAACAAAGTGCTCTGTTTACTCCCATTAAAATAGGCCCCAAAACGGCCCGTAACCGTTTCGTCATCAACGCCATGGAATGCTGCGACTCCGATGAGCATGGCAACCCGACAGAAAATACTTACAAACGTTATAGCAATCTGTTCAAGGGGAATGCCGGTGTCATCGTACTCGAAGCGATTACCGTATCTTACGAGAATCGCGGTCGTGAAATGCAGTTGAGCATCATGCCTCACAACGCCGAAGCGCTCACCAAATTCGTCGCGGCGATGCGCCAGGTTAACGACAAGCCGCTGTTCCTGTTTCAGTTGACTCATTCCGGCGAGTTAAGCCACCCTGATTTTTCGCGGCGCGTCTGTGTCAAGCCGCTGCATGGATTCGGGGGAGACCTGCTCAGCGAAGAGGATATTGAGCGGATCATGGATGAGTTCGTCATGGCGGCCAAGATATGCCACGACAGCGGCGCAGACGGTATTGATATGAAGCTGTGTCATGGTTACCTCGGCTCGCAGCTTCTTCGCCCCTACAACGACCGCCAATGGAAATATGGCGGCCCCTGGGAAAACCGCAGCCGGTTTGCCTTTGAACTGGTGGAGCGAATCGTCAAGGAAGTCAATGATCCAAACTTCCTGATCGGCTCAAAAGTGTCGGCCTGGGAAGGCTTCCCCGGCGGCTGCGGCTCGGCTGGCCCTGACTCCTCGGTGATGGACCTCACCGAAACTATCGCGTTGATCAAGGGGTTGGAAGAACGCGGCGCTTCCTATATCCTCCAGTCAGCGGGCAGCCCGTCGATCACCCTGGCGCTGTCGCAGCCCGACAAGGCCATTCCCGATTACGCCTACCTGCACCACTATTTCTCGCACACCTTCAAGAAAAACCTTAAGCCTGAAACGGTCGTGATCGGGTCGGCCTATTCCGTTTTCCGCGATGGCAAGAACAACCTTCAGGCCGTCGAACAAGAAGCGTCCTCGCTGATGTACTGGGGCAATAAAAATATCAGGGATGGCGTGGTCGATATGATCGCCATTGGGCGGCAGTCGCTCGCTGATCCCCTGCTGCCCGCTAAGGCGATGGCAGGCCAACTAGACGAAATCGACTGGTGCTCCGCCTGCGATAACTGCATCGAACTGCTGATCCGGCAGCAAAATGTGGGCTGCTGCACCTACAACCGGCCCTATACCGCTGCGCTCAAGGAAATCCGCCGAGAAGAAGGCAAATTGAAGGCCAAGCGCACCTAACCTTTGGGACATGAACACCACGACAGGCGAGCCGCGCGCCATGCTCGCCTGTCGGCTCTCTATGGGCTACCCCTGCAAAATCTGGATCATCGTGGCCGCGTCGATATTGCCGCCGCTGAGTATCACGCCCACGCGCCCATTGATCTTCACCGCCCCGCTGATCAGCGCCGCCACACCCAACGCACCGGACGGCTCGACTACCAGCTTGGCGCGGAAAAACAAAAAACGCACGGCTTCGATAATCGCGGCTTCGCTGACGGTCTGCATATCGTCCACGTATTGCAGCACGAGCGGGAAGGTGACCACGCCTAAGGACGGGGTGCGCGTGCCGTCAGCAATGGTCGGCGGGTGGTGGACCGTATGCAGCGTTTTCGTGCGGAAGGATCGGGTCGCGTCATCGGCGAGTTCCGGCTCGATTCCGATCACGCGGCAGGCCGGACTCATCCCTTTCGCGGCGATAGCTGATCCGCTCAGCAGACCGCCGCCGCCGCATGGCACCAGCAGGGCATCCAGCGGCCCGGCGTCCTGGCACAATTCCAGCGCGGCGGTCCCCTGCCCGGCGACAATGCCCGGATGATCGTAGGGCGGGACGATGGTATATCCATGTTCGGCGGCTAACCGTTCTGCAATTTCGCGGCGATCCTGGTGATCGGGGTCATAACTGATCACCTGCGCGCCATAACCTTCGGTGGCGGCGCGTTTGATCGCGGGGGCATCGTCCGGCATCACCACCACCGCCCGCGCGCCTGACATCCGGCAGGCGAGGGCGACCGCCTGCGCGTGATTGCCCGATGAATAGGTGATCACACCGCGCGCTTTTTCCGCGTCCGAAAGCTGGCTGATCACATTAAACGCCCCGCGAAATTTGAACGCCCCCACACGCTGGAAATTCTCACATTTGAGCAGCACCTCTGCGCCGCACTGATCGTCCAGCGTGCGCGATGTGATCACCGGGGTGCGGTGGGCGATTCCTTGCAGGCGGGCGGCAGCGGCTTGCACCTGTTCGAACATGAGTTGCATCTCCTCAATAAATTGGTGTAGCCGGATTGTACCCAAAAAACACGGTGATGCAGCCGCCCGATCACGTTGATTTTATGCGCTGCGCCGTTATAATCGCCCCTATGATCAATAACAACCGACTGACTTACTATCTCACCGAGTGGAATCTTTCGAATCCGCAGTTTCTCACGCAGACGGTGACCAGCCATATCTACACCGTTACCCACGATGCCGAGACGGTGATCCTCAAGCTTTTGTCTCCGACAGAGACGGAGGAGCAGACCGGCGCGCTAGCGCTGCGTTATTTCGGGGGACAGGGGGCTGTGCGCCTGCTGCGTCACGACGACGGCGCGCACTTGCTCGAATACGCCGATGGTAATGAACTCATAACGCTGGTCGAGCGCGGCGAGGATCAAAACGCCACGCGGATTATCGCGCAGGTGATCAAGCAGTTTCACGCCGTCCCGCAGGATGCGCCGCGCGACGGGCTGTTTATGCTGGACCGCTGGTTTCGCGAGTTATTCAAGAAAGCGGCAGAGGACAGGCAAGCAGGCATCGAGTCGATCTACGTGCGAGGGGGAGCTTTCGCTGCGCGGCTGCTCGCGGATCAGCGCGAGGTGCGCGTACTGCATGGCGACATCCATCACCGTAACATCCGGCAGTCGTCGCGCGGCTGGCTCGCGTTCGATCCAAAAGGGTTGGTTGGCGAGCGCACCTACGACTGCGCTAACACGCTCTGCAACCCGTACCCCTATACCGGTCTTGTCCACAACGAAACCCGCCTGCTGACCCACGCCGCGATCCTCGCGGATGAGTTGGAAATCGACCTGCCGCGCGTGTTAGCGTTTACCTACGCCTACGCCTGTCTGAGCGCGAGTTGGTCATTAAGTATCAACGCGGAAGATGCCGTGCAGTGGGCACTCGACGTTGCCATGATTATCGAGCCGCACCTCGATCTGTCGTAAACTATGCGTAAGACACTCTTTCGCGCTCTGCGCCGCTTGATCACCCTCGCCAGCCGGATTACCATGACGCTGCTGTTGGTCGTGCTGCTCAACGACGGCGTGACTTACGATCTGTCGCTGCGTGGGCGGGTGAATGCGCTGGCGAAAGATGTCGTGTTCGATTACGTCTCTTGGGAGATCGACGCGCTGTGGGACAAAGCTCGCCAGGAATTGTTCGGCGTGTACCCTTACCTGGATGAAACCGAACAGCGCGCCGCTTTGAACGCATTTCTGGACACGTTAGGCGAGGCGCAAACGCTCGAAGCCCAGATTGCCCGCTTTTACACCGATCCGGCGGTGAGTGATCCCGCCGCCGCCAGCGCCGATCTGCGCGCCGAACGGGACGATCTGCGCCGCGAACTGTCTGGCGATCAAGCCCTGGTGGAAGGCATCATCGAGGAACAGGTTTCGGCGGTCTTGATCGACGAGGGCTTCGGCGTTCTGGGGCAGGTAATCCCCCCGGTGTGGATGCACTTTAGCGAACTTCCTGCCGCGCTGATCGTCTCCCCGCGTGACCGGATCGAGAGCGCCGCGCAGCTAACGCTGAATCCGATCCCCGTGGACGAGCGCGAAGCACTCGAAACCCATATTGACGCGGAACTGAACACAGCCTCGATTGTGGTATCCCTGGGCGGGCTGAGCCTGTATCCGAGCATGATCGAGGAGCCGGATTATCCCCCTGCTGATCGCCGCTGGAATCTGGCCCGCGCTTTTGAGGTCACGGGGCATGAATGGGCGCACAACTACTTGATGGCTTCTCCGTTAGGGCTGGAATATGACGTGCGCGCTGAGACACGTATCATCAACGAGACGACGGCAACGTTTTTCGGGCGGGCGGTAGCGCGGGAGGTGATGCGGCGTTATTACGCTGAATTTCCCGCGCCGGATTATCCTTCCTTTTTAGGAACGGCAGCCGATCCGATCCCCGTCGCTGTGATCGCCGAACCCGCCCGCGATCCCGATGCGCCGCTCCCTTTCGATTACTACCGGGAGATGAACCGCACGCGCATTCAGGTCGATTTTATGCTGTGGCAGGGCAATATCAGCGGGGCAGAGCGGTATATGGAAGCGCGGCGGCGGTTGTTTGTGGCGAACGGCTATCGCATCCGCAAATTGAATCAAGCCTATTTTGCATTTTACGGAGGGTATCAGGGCGAGCCGGGATCGGGCGGCAGTGATCCGATTGGCCCGGCGATAGAAGAACTGCTGCTGCTCAGCCCGGACCTGGAAAGCTGGCTGAATACTATGCGTCCGATCACCACGCGCGATCAACTGCTGGCGGCGCTCGACACGGCGCGCCGGGAATAAAAATGATTCGGTTGCGTCGCCGCCCCTGGTTTACCCCTATCCCTACCCGCTGCACAGAGAAGGGTGCGAGTTTTCGGCTGCGGTAGTGGATGAAGCTTCTAACACTTGCAGGCCTGCATACACACTCGCCAGCGAGAAAAGAGTCACAAGCCATTTTTACATCTCTTTATGAGACTGATACCGATCTTTTACTGAAGTTTGTGATAAGATTCTCAAAGTTCACTCGCTTCTTGAGGAGAAGCTATTCAGTAATACAGCAGCACTTGCGGTTTAATTACATAGGAGGTGAGATCGTGAAATTTGTTCGTTTGGCCTTAATTCTGTCACTTATTCTGATAGGCGTGGCGTTCAAGATGCCTCGCCCCGTCCAGGCGCAGGCAGCGCTCTCACAAGGGTGCACAGCTGTCAATGGTTCGATATACGACGCCATCTATGCTATTGGGACGTTCACAGATGAACAGTTCTATGCTGGCGAAATCATTACACTGACCGTGTCTCTCGCCCCTGAGACTCCAAGCGATGAGGCCCGACTGACGGTGGGCGGTATACTAGAAGACACGGCGACTATCACTGCGGTCCCAGCAACGCTCACGTATCAATTTCTCGCCGACATACTCACTACGGTACAATGGCGGAGTGTGGAAGGGTATTCTGCCGTTTGGACTGCCACCTGTACGTCAGGAACTTTACCAGAGGAATCAGAGGCACCAGGGGTAGTTGTGGCTGGCTGTGATACTTTGATGGTTCGGGATGGCTCGGTAGTTGGCCGGTTCAACCAAACCAGCGCAGCCTATTGGGAACCAGGCCAGTTGACTGAAAACCAGACCATCACCATCGATGAGGGCAAGACAGCCTGGGTGGTGGGACAGGATGAGAGCGGCAAATATTACAAGTTCGTCTGGGCGTGCCAATATTTGTGGGCACTGGTCGGGACGATGGGGCCGAACCCAGATATAGTCTGGAACAGTGCGCCACTGCCGACCCGGGTTGTAGAATAAACGCACTATTTGGGTATAGCTCAGATGCCCCGGAACTCTCCGGGGCTTTTTTATTTTTTAACACACGTTATGCGCCTGATGGGTCTTTCCCCCTCTCCGGCCCTTCATCCACAGCGGAGGAAGAGAGAAGTGTTTTTTAGGTCCCTCTCTGCTTGCGGGGAGGAGCCTGACAACTTTTCAACTGGTCTCTTAGATTTACCTTCAATTACCGGATGAAACTCTTTACTCCTGCGCGCGGATGTAACGCAGCGCCTCGTCTACCGTTTCAAAGACCTCTACATTCACGTAACCATAAAGCTGGCTCGCCATGCCTTTCGCGGCCAGGGGAACCATTTTGTTGGTGGTCACGAGGATCACCTGGCGCATGTTCTTATGATGCCAGAGAGGGTTCGAGCCGCGTGCTTCAATATCGGCCCCGATGGTGATCTGGCCGAAATCGAGCTGGACTTGAAGATCGATGATCATAAACATGGGCTGGGTAGCGGCATCCAGCAGGTCCATCGCGGCCTGATCGGAGATCGCGATTTCTTCAAAAAGATTATAGTCGGGGTAAATGGTCGAAAGAATGATAGGTTCGCCGGAGAGCTTTTCGACTTTGAAGGACATGACGGTCTCCTGACTCTAATGGGGATGGGTGTTTTAGGGCTGCGAACGGGCGTAACGTAAGGCATCGTTCATGGTGGGAAATACCTCGATATTGACATGACCGAATAGTTGGCTGGCTAACCCGCGTGATACCTGCGCGATCAGATCGTCGGTCGTGGCGACTAAGACCTGCCGCACATTTTTATGATGCATGAGCGGGTTCGGGCCGCGTGTGGCCAGGTCGGCCCCGACGACGATCTGACCAAGGTCAGGCGATGCTTGCATATCAATGAGCAAAAAACTAGGCTGAGAGGCGGCATTTAGCAGATCCAGCATAGCCTGAACTGAAAGGGCATTTTCTTCAGAGAAATTAAAATCGGGATAGAGGGTAATGGTGATGATCGGTTCGCCAGAGATCTGTTCGACTTTGAAGGACATGACGGTCTCCTGACTTTACTAAGAATAATCGGGCGGCGTTGTTTTAGGGCTGCGCGCGAATGTAGCCCAGCGCTTCATCCAGCGTAGGAAATACTACCACATTGATTTTACCGAACAGCGGGCTTGATAACCCTTTGGATGCCAGGGCAATTATTTTGTTGGTCGTAACCACCACCACCTGCCGCACGTTTTTATGATGTAAGAGTGGAGTCGCGCCGCGCGTGACCTCCTCTGCTCCCAAGACGATTTGGCCGAGGTCGAGTGACGTCTGGACATCAAGGATCAAAAAAAGCGGTTGAGTGGCCGCATCGAGCAGGCCCAGGATCACTTGATTTGAAAGTGGTAGTTCTGCGGAAACACGATAATCGGGATAAAGAGTCGCCTGGATGATCGGTTCGCCGGGCAACTGCTCAACCTTGTACGACATGGCCTTCTCCTTGTTGAAAGACATCAACGAGCATTAGTGTATTATAGTTGAAAATCCCGCTTGCGAGATCAACAAGCGGGAATGAGAGAGGATTCAATGCGCAGCGAGAAAACCGGCTTAGCCCCGCGCCATGATCGCCGCGCCGGGGATGGGCAGATCGTCCACAATCCAGCGGCGCAGATCGCGTAACTGCGCCTCGCGCCAGGGATTCGGACCCGGTTCATCCTGGCCTGACAGTGCGATAAAAGACAGAATTTGCCGGTAGCGCGCGAACAGCGGCAGCCGTTCGATCCAGGCCGGATCGAGTGTGTTTTCGCGGCAGTAACCCGCCATAAACAGGCGCGTGAGGCGCTGCGCGAACGCTTCGATCTGTGGGGCGGGGCGGTGGCGGTGTTCCCAGATGGGGTGGAACAGGGCGATAGCGATATCCAGCGCGAACCAGTGGCGAGTGCAAACGTCGAAATCCAGCACGGTGATCGTATCGCCATCCACCAGCATATTCCCTGTGTGCAGATCGTTATGTGTCAGGCCGAATGCGTCCGCTGGTTCGGGCAGGGCGTGCAGAGTCTCGCCGACCTGCTGCCATTTTTCACCCACTGCCGGATCGCTGCACCAGTCCACAAAAGAGGAGTGTTCCGCCGTCCAGTGCGCAATCGCCGTGCCGCCTGCATAACGCTGGCTCAAGGCGTGGATACGCCCCAGCGTTTGCCCCCAGCGCTCGAAAAACGAGTCCGGCCATCGGGCCGTATCCCAGCCGAGCAGTTCCCAGATATGCCGCCCGCTGGCCCGGCGCATCTTCAGCACAGCGAAAGTTTCGCCTTCAGATTCGACCAATTCCACGCGCTTTCCGCCCGCCGATGAGAGATAGTCCGGCACGTTTACGCCGTTGATCCCCAGGTGGTGGACAAACTCAATCTTCTCCCGCGTGGCGTTGATCGCGTCGGGCGTGGTGGGGATAAACTTGATGATGAACGGCACGCCGTCCCGCTCAACGTCGAACAATACGCCGTCCGGCGCGCCGCCATGTTCCCGCCGCCGCAGCGCCACCGGATCGAAGTCGAAACATGCCGCGCCTGCCTGCTTAATGCCGTCGCTGATATTCACTGCTGGCTCCTTTTCATGCTGAACCGCCTCAAAACAAATCGCGCCCTGTGGATTACTCATCACAGGGCGCGATTATGTCTCATTTCAGGCGACAAAATGCCTGTTTTATTGGGCTGTTTGCGGGCGGCGCGATATACTATCTTTCTGTCAGCGGTCCCAAATTGTACCGCTTTGCCAGTGGGAGAAAGGGCAGAAGCATGTTTGAAAATGTGTTTCGACGCTTAGAACAGCTTCTTCACGGATACCTCGACTCAAATATCAAGGCCCAACCAGTCAACGTGGGTGCCACTCCACCGAAAGAAGTCTTTCCCATTCCCCCGCAGCACAACTACTGTGCCCTGTCTAAGATGCGCAGGGAACCTGAGATTAGTCTGCATGTCCAACCCCTGGACAAACCGCAGGAAGGGGCAGTCTACCTCCTTAAAACCGAGGATATGGCGCTTGTTCAGCAGTGGGTGCGGGCCGAGGGATTCTCACCTTCATGGGATAATTTCCACCTCCAATTTGCGCGTTTTTCCGATCATGAAGGCGACTATTATTTCTTTTCACGCTAAATACCGGACCAGCCGGCTTCTGGTTCAAGTCGACTGGTTCGGCTGGCTGGTGAGTTGATCCCCTACCGGATTTATAGTCCCATAAGCTGGTGTTTCAGCTTATCCACGCCTGTTACGCCATAATTGATCTCACGCGGCTTGCCTCGTCCATCCAGAATGAACGTCGTCGGCACGCTCAACACACCCCACCGATCCGCCGCATCGGGTTGTTCCATCGCGTTGATCTCGATCACCTGTACCGTGTCGCCCATTTCGGCTAAAAGCCGCTGGATCGCCGGGCGCTGCTGGGTTTTGCAGGGGAGGCAGTGCGGCGTAGTGAAATAGAGAATCGCGGGTACGCCGGGCCGCCGTTCTGCCAACAGCGGATCCGCCGGGGCGAGTTCGACCACACGCCGCACCTGCCAGCGACGGAACGTTTGATAAACCAGCACCGCCAGCCCACTGACTATCACCAGCACCATCAGCCGTTCGATCATCGCGCCACCTCGATCCGGGACCGGGTGAAACCTGGCACACCCAGCCGGTTCAACCAATAATAGACCATGCAGCCCGCGCACCACCCCGCGAACAGATTCAGACTCGCCAACCCGATCACCAGGATCACCAACCCCCAACCTAACGCGGGGACTCCCGCTGCCAGCGCGACGACTCCCAGCCCGACAAACACGCTGCCGAGTCCCTGGGCGAAGCGGTGCGGCTCCGGATTGTCTTCGATCACATTCGGCTGGACGATTCCCGCCGGGCGCAGCACATGACGGTACAGCCGGTTGAATAATCCCAACGACGGGGCGAGGGCTGAGCTAGCCATCACGGCGGCGACAAAAGCCGCCAGCACGGGCAGATCGATGACAAAAGCCAGCGCCAGCAGGCTGATGGTAAGCACTTGATTGGTGCGGATAGCGTTATGGTCTACGCGGCGTTCGAAAGTCATGCTTGGCTCCTTAGGGTATACAACAAAAAAACCAACGGCCCAGAAATCAAACGCGCGGCCCACGCTGGAGAAAAAGTAGAGATTGGCTCCACTTTTTCGGGGGCGCGGCCACGCGGTTCAGCCGTTGGCTAGGGTGTTGGTTTAGGCCAGGTCTGAGATCGTGCGGCTTAACGCCCCCGATCCAGACACAAGCAGGTTTGAATTCTCAACATTGGTCAGGTATCTTGTCTGTGTTTAATCCAATGTGAGTATTTTACAGATAATGGTGATACTTGTCAACTTTATGGGGCCTCTTTCAGTTGTGAATCTTGACGATCTACGCCAGAATAGGCGGCGTAGCTTCACCGGACAAAAGGAGCCGCTTTGATGACCACCTGGCACGAATATATTCAGCAGCAGGCGCATATTCCCGAATGGCCTTACCCGGTACGGTATGGCGAGGAGCGCGTGATTAAAACCGACGTTCTCGTGTTAGGAGGTGGAATCGCCGGCTGTCACGCCGCGATCAATGCCCGGCGGCAGGGCGTCAAAGTGACCGTGCTCGAAAAAAGCAATACGCGGTGGAGCGGCAACGGCGGCGCCGGGGTCGATCACTGGCTGTCGGCCTGCGCGAATCCTTGCTCGCAGGTTTCGCCTGAGGATTTCACCACCAGGGCGCTGATCGACAGCGGCGGTTATGACTGCGGGCCGCTGCGCTATGTCAATGCGAAAGAAAGCTGGGATACGCTGCTTGACTGCGAAAGTATGGGCGTGCAGATTCGTGATGTTCACGGCGAATTTAAGGGCGCGGCCTTTCGAGACGAAAATACCGAGTTAATGTTTGCCTACGATTACCAGAGCAAATTTGATCTGCGCGTCTACGGCTATAACATGAAGCCGTCTTTACAAAAAGAACTGCGACGGTTGGGCGTCGAGATTTTGGATCGGGTGATGCTTACCTCGCTGCTGACCGAACAGGGCCAGCAGGGGAGCCGCGTGATCGGGGCTACCGGGCTGCACACGCGCACCGGCGAATTTTACGTGGTCCTGGCGCGCGCCGTTGTTTTAGCCACCGGGCTGCCGGGCCGGTTGTGGGTGTTTTCGACCGAATATCGCGCCACCTTCCGCGATCCCAATTGCACTGGGGAAGGCATGGCGGCGGCCTGGAACGCGGGCGCAGAATTCACCCGGCTGGAAGAATCCGTGCCGGACAGTGCCACGCTGGCTTATATCGCCTATGGCGTGGGCAACGCGCATAATACCTGGCACGGCTGCCCGATTGTGGACGCCAACGGAAAAGAAGTCCCCTGGGTGGATCGGGATGGCAGCGATCTAACCACCACCGAAGAACGATTTTTGCCTTCGCCGGGCCAGCCGTACATGGTCGGGCATGGGCTGAGGATTCCGCCCACGTATGAGAATCATGTCAAGCAGTTGGCCCCCGATCTGCCAAAACGGATCAGCAGCGGGGAATTTGCCCTGCCGTTGTATGCGGATCTCTCGCGCCTGCCGGAGCAAGAGCGCCGCGCCATTTTTGGTTTGATGGTGGGCAACGAGGGCAAGACGCGGATCCCGGTGTATGATACGCTGACTAAAGCCGGGTTTGATCCCGATGTGGATATGCTGCAAGTTCCAGTCATGCCGCCGGGCGCGTATGTTCACTCTAATTCGTGGGCGGGCATGGCTCCTCCACAATGGCGGCAGTGGGCCAGCGGCGGCGTGGTCGTAGATTGGGATTTGCGCACCAATCTAACGGGATTATACGCAGCGGGCGGCGCGATCTTTGGCGCAGGGGCGCATTCCAGCGCGGCGAGCAGCGGCAGGTATGCGGGACGGAAAGCTGCCGAATATGCCCGGATCGCGCCCGATACTCAGCCCGACCTGAACCAGATTGCCACCGAAAAAGCGCGGATTTATGCGCCGCTGCAATCCAGCTCGCGCAGCATCGGCTGGAAGGAACTCAACGCGGGCATCTGCCGGGTGATGCAAGACACCTGCGGACAGTACAAAACCGAAGAAGCACTGCACCTGGGGCTGTATCTGCTGCAAGGGATTCGCGAATCTGAGGCGGGCAAAGTTTACGCCTCCAACCCGCACGAACTGGCGCGCGCCGTCGAATGTCTCTCGATTATTACGGCGGGTGAGGCGGTGATCCATGCCTCGTTGGCGCGCAAAGCTAGCAGCGCACTGCTCAACTTCATGCGGCTGGACTATCCCGCCATCGACCCGCCCGAATGGAACAAACTGGTCACGCTCAAACAGGTGGAAGGGCAGGTAACGCCGGGCGAACTGCCGACGGATTACCATTTGCGCCCGCCGTTCGCGCCGACTTATGAAGAAAATTACCAGCAGCACTGCGCCCTTGAGCAGTAAACACATTAGAATTATTGAGGCGAAAACATCATGGATCATCCCGTTTATATGGTTCCCAACCCGCCGACCCCCAACCGGGCGATTGATTTTGACGCTGAGATTTGTAACGGCTGCAACCGCTGCGTGGAAATTTGCCGCTCGGATGTATTGATGCCGAATCCTGAGCCGGGCCATACGCCGCTTGTGCTGTATCCTGATGAGTGCTGGTACTGCGGGACGTGTGTCCTGGAATGTCATCATCCGGGCGCGATCACGCTGCTGCACCCGCTGAATCAGAGTATCTCGGTGGTCTGGAAACGCACCACTACTGGGGAAACATTCCGGCTGGGGATGCTCAATCCGCCGCCGCCAAATACCAAGCCGCCCGCACGGTAAGGCAAGGCGTTATTAGGGGCAGTCCGTGTTGATAGTAGGGCGTGGCGTATCCCGTCGCCGCAGGCTCAAGCTCTGCGGCTATGACCAAGCCTGGAAGCGCACCAAACTGGGTAGTGGCAAACAGGTAGTGGTAAGCATAAACTGAAGTATCGATGATTGGCTGATCTTATCCAGATTCACCGCTACCTTTGTAGCACTACCCCCTCTAGGAGTAGCAAGTGTGGCGACTCTCCATTTGATGGTTGGACTTCCATGTTCGGGAAAAACCACGCTGGCGCAGAAGCTGGAGCGTGAGCAATCGGCCCTTCGACTGACAACCGATGAATGGCACGTCCGTCTCTTCGGTCAAGATGCTGAGGAGCCAGAACATGATG
>JACRBK010000649.1 GCA_016234525.1 Chloroflexota bacterium | reverse complement strand
GCGGTCCTCGAAGATCCCAATGCGGACCTGATACTCACGAAAGAGGTGTATCCGCAGTTGGTCTTCCCAGGCCAGACAGTGACGTACACCTTCACTGTGCGTAATATCAGCGGGAGTCCCGCCGCGAATATCACAGTATCTGATCCCGGTTTGGCTGTGACCGACCCGCCGAGCGGTGTGATCACTGTGCCCAACCTGGGCATCGGCGGGCAGCATTCCTTTAGCCGCACCATCACCGTTCCAGCGGCCTACACAGGGTCAACGTTTGAAAATACGGCAACGGTGCTACTCAATGGAGTGCTTCAAGATAATGCTACGGCTGTGGCGATAGTCGGACAGCCCGGCCTGGAGATTGAAAATATCCAGGTGAGCCAGCTCAATGATGGCATCAGCGTTCCGTATCCTCAAACGGGCGTACCGGCTCAGGTGACCTTCACCTTGAGCAACACAGGCGGGGCGGCGGTCACAGGTCTGAGCTATACCGCTTCGGTCAATGTCAATACTTCAACCGCCTGCACCGGCCCGGCGCTGCCTGCTTCTCTGGCTCCTGTTGGGCAGACAGGTGACTCGGTGACGGTGACTTGCGAGTTCACGGCACCGGTAGCCCTGGCGGAATACGCCACCGGCCTGAGCCGTATCGTGACGATTGACGCCAGCGGTACAACGGGCGGAATTCCGGTGACGGATAATGATACCGCGCCGGTCACGCTGGTTGATCTGCTGCTCGATACTACCGTAACCGTCAATCCGACGGCGGGTGCTCCTGGTGACGACGTGACCTTTACCGCGACGCTCACCAACAATGGTTACTCACCGTTGGGCTGCGGCAGCGGAGTTAATGCGACTTACTCCTGCCATCTGGACGTGATTTCCTTCATGGACCAGGATGACACGGACTATACCAGCCTGTTCAACGGCTGGGCGGCGACCCTGGGAAACACGGTGCTGACACACGGACAGACCGCCACGTTTACCACAGCGGCTTTCGAAATTCCGGTGGTCGCGTCTGACCGTACTTACACAATGAATGCCGCCGGTAGTTATCACACGGCGGGCCTGACGTCGACACAAATCGACGCTTACGCCGTGTCGGATACCGGCTCTGTTACCCTGACGATAGATTTGAGCACCGGCGACCTGGAAATCGAGAATATCGTGGTCAGCCATAGCGGCGGCGAAACGATCCTACCGCCTCAAACCGGCGAACAGGTTCAGGTGGCGTTCACGCTGCATAATGTCGGAACACAGGTGATCCAGACGCCGGGTTACACCGCGACGCTGAATATCATCCCTGATCCGGTGGGTAACCCAGGGGTTCTGCTGCCCTGCACCAACAGCGGTGCGGCGTTGCCTGCCTCGCTGGCGGCTGGTGCCTCAGTGAACCTGACCTGCACCTTCACGGCCCCAATAGCACTGGCGGATTATGCTGCCACTGCGGGTGGTTTGAGCCGGGTCGTTACGATCAATGCTACTGGCACCGCTGGCGGCACGGTAACCGACCAGGCGACCGCACCGGTCACGCTGATCGATCTGCGGCTTGGCGTAGCGCTAACCGTTAACCCGACAACGGCTGAAATTGGCGACACCGTGACCTTTACCGCGACGATCACCAACAACGGTTACTCGCCGCTAGGCTGCGATGCCGCGGTTGACGCTGCGTTTGATTGCCATCTGCGCGTGACCTCGTTCAGGGATCAAGAGAATATCGATCCTGCCACTCTGTTGGCCCTGTTCAATGGTAATTGGACGTCGCCAACTGTACCAATGGTATTGGGGAATATCGTCTTGACACACGGCCAGACCGCTACTTTTATCACTAGTAATTACACCATCCCGACGGTAACCTCGAACCGTACCTATACACTGGTGATGGATGGCGGCTACTATGCGACTGGCTGGAATGAGCCTCAAGTTGCGCTCTATCCGGCGCTCCCCCCCAACTTCGGCACTGCTGTGTTAACAATTGACCTGCCTGATGTGCCGGAGATTGAAGTCACGCTGGCGTATGCTCCCAACCCGCCCACCTATGGCGCGGCGATAACCTATACCATCACAGTGACTAATACGGGCAATCTGCCGGTCGAAAACCTTACGGCTACCTACCAGATCAATCCTATTGCGGCTCAACCAGCCTCGACGGACGGGATCATGTTGGTGAGCGCGGGGCAGCGTCCGGCCATGCAGACCAGTGGTACGATTACGCTGAACGCGACCACCCTTGCGCCAAATACATCTACCACAGGTTTCCTGGCAAAGACCGAAGATCAGCAGCGAGCCTATCTGTTCCGCGTCACAGTCGCGGGACGGGCGGTCCAATCCACTGTTCAGGCAACCGATGTGGCCGAGGCGACTATCACTCCTGGCGGCGTACAAACACCGACCGTTACCGGCACCCTGTCCGGTACGCTCGATCCGAACGCCATTGATCCGATTGTGGCCAAGACTCCCAGCATCACAGCGGGGCAGGTCGGGGCGGCGGTCGCCTGGTCAATCACGGTGCGCAACGGCGGTACAGCCGCGATGAGTAATATCACCATCCAGGACTCTGTCCCAACGACGTTGGACGTCGGCACAGCGACCACCTCACGCGGTACAGTGGTTGTCGCCGGGCAGTTAGTCACCATCACGACGGGCACGGTGAGCCCTGGCGAAACAATCACGGTGACGGTGAACACCACCATCAACTCGACGGCAGCGGCTCCGACGGAGATCACGAACACCGCCTGCGCCGCCCGCGATGGTGGGGCACAGAAATGCGCCACCGGCACAGTCAGTCTTGGCCCAGGTACGGCAGGCGAAACCACGCTGCCCTCGACTGGTATCCGCTCTAAGTCTTCAAGCAGCCTGCCGGTTAACCCGGCGGGCTTCCTGGGATTGTTTATGGTGGGCGCGTTGATGATTTTGATGACCGCCCAACCGTCCTCGCGCCGGATGATCTTCGGTCTGCTGGCCCTGGTGATCGTGATCGTCGTGGTCGTGGGGGCAGCCGTGACCCTCTTCCTAGGGGGAGATGACGAAGAAAAAAAAACGGCAACTGACGAAGCGGTAACATCCGCTACTGAAACGCCGGGGGGTGCCACCCCCGGCGAAACCCAAGTCGTAGTCGAGCCGACCGGAATAGGAACTACGCCGGTTGGCTCCCCTGAACCAGTGGTTTCCCCTGGCGCCGTGGTTATGGATTTCCCACCAACCCCGACCCCCTATATCATTCCCACGCCCGGCGGAGTGCGCTACCTGATGAGTCCCAAGCTGGCGGCGCAGTTTTCTGCCCCGATTCCGATTGTTGAGATGCCCTTGATCGATCAGCAGTGGGATGTCAGCGGCCTGGGGTATTATGTAGGCTGGCTGGAAGGAACCACCTGGATGGATCCGGCGTGGGGAAACACAGTACTGGCGGCGCATGTACAGCTTGGTACGAATAATCCGGGCCCATTCTGGGGTCTGGGCGAACTCCTGCCAGGGGACGAGATCATTGTGACCGAGGGCAATGTTGAACGTAAGTTTGTCGTCATGTCCTCGCAGAAGGTCGATCCTGGCGATTGGACAGTAACCGCACCGACCAGCGGCCCCACGCTCACCCTGATCACCTGCACCGAGTGGGACAACAGCTACGGCGTGTTCTCGCAGCGCATGGTCATTCGGGCGGTTCCCGCTAGCTAACCCTGGTTATTGCTCTACTTATGAAAAATCCCCTCTTCAATCCGTTGGAGAGGGGATTTCTTTTTTCATATCGCGCTCGGCGTGTCTTTTTTGCTGACCGCCGATGGTTGACCGCTGAAAGCTGCTCTTACCCGCCGCCCCATACGCGAATGGTTAATACCAACGGGCGGCCCAGCGGTACGCTGCTGTTGG
>JACRBK010000109.1 GCA_016234525.1 Chloroflexota bacterium | reverse complement strand
CGGAACTGGTCAGCAAGCCGAATCTGTTCAGCCCGCTCTATCTCAATGCCCGGCTGCCGGTGGGACCGTTCCGGCACAACGGGCGCTTTGTCCCCGTGCGCCAGATGCACACTGCCGCCGCCGCGCTGCTGGCGGCTTTCAGTGAAGGGGATTTTTCTGGCTTCCTGGAATACCGGCTCGGTGACGAAAAAGCCGCCGCGATTCGCGCTGCACTGGCGGCCATTGTCACGGCGACCGAAGCGGCGGAATCCACCGGGGCAAAGGTGGCCTTTGTCGCCACGGTGCGCGAGGAATGAGCGGGCGAATACATAATCGTCCCACATTTATCCTGATTTTTGCTGAACGCTGATTACTGAAAGCTGAAAGCTGACCTATGTCTCTCACCTTCAAAGAATACCAGGAACGGGCGGCGGATACCGCTCATTATCCGAACGCGGGGCAAAACCCGATTTATCCCACGCTTGGTTTGGCGGGGGAAGCGGGCGAAGTCGCTGAAAAAGTCAAAAAGGTGCTGCGCGATAAGGGGGGCACGTTTGACGCGGAAGCCGTCGCCGCGATTCAGAAAGAATTAGGCGATGTGCTGTGGTACGTGGCTCGCCTGGCCGCCGAGTTGGGGTTGGATATGGAACAGGTCGCGGCGGCCAACCTCGCCAAACTCGCGGATCGTAAGGCGCGCAATCAACTGCATGGCAGCGGCGACGAACGCTGAGTCGCATAACCTTTCCCCCGCTCCACAAGGTAGATTGGGGGAAAGGTTGAGTGAATTTTGGTATTGAGGGTTATTGTACTACGTCGGTGGGGAGTGCTGCACCATTCCAGACGGCGTCGAAGTTCGGGCCGATAACACCAGTCGGCACCCAATAGTATCCGCAGACGTAGAGTACTTTGGTGTATGCCCCAGTCTCATCCACGCCAATCGCACGCAAGCTCAAACCTGCCGGAAAGACCTCGTCGGAAAGCTCGCCCGGTGCCCAATAAACGGGGGTGGTCGCGGTGATCCGGGCGCCGACAGCGCTCGGCGGGATGTAGATCGTCACATCACAGCCGGGCACGGGTGCCGCCGCGCTGCCGCCACCAATGGGACCAACACCAACCGCTGCATTGGAGATGATATTCCCCGTGTCACAGCCATCGACTACCAACCGCCAGGCATAGAGGATAGTCCCAATCGGGCGCTCAAGCGTGAAGTCGAGTGTCATCTGCTGGCCGGACGGAATCGGATAGGTGCCGGGATTCGAGACAGCCCCATAGGTGAAATTATTGAAGACATTCCAGCCCGATAATCCATTGATACTGATACTGGCGGCTTCGTTCATATAAACCAGCCCGCCCACCGTCACGACCGTGTGGACGGTATAACTTCCCCCGTCGAGGTTGGCACGCTCAACGGTCATGCCGAAATCACCCGAATTGCAGCCCACCGTATTGACGCTGACCACCTGAAAGGTTTCGCCTGCCGCAAGACTAGTGGATACCCCACCCGAAAGAACCGCAATTGAAAAGAGGAGAACGATAATGCGTAGAAGCATACTTTTCGACATTTTGACTCCTTCCTAAGATCTGCTGACTTGATAAATCTCATTTCGTGAGATCCAGCACGAATCACTGCTTTTATTAGTTTCGCAGGAAAGTACAATTAATGTCTATAAAAACATAATAAATATCAGGTTTAGTGGTCGAGAGGGGGTGGGATGAGGTGGATCAGGGAGCAAAAAAAATGGGCGTAGCGCCCAACAAGAGTTGATTTAAGGGCGGTCTCACCTCCTACTGGTCAGTCCGAGCAGCGTTTGGAGATGTAGGGGCAGGGCTTGCCCTGCCCTGGGCGACGCGGCGCCTCGCCCCTACACAAACACGCTCGGCGGCGGTCCCCTCTCCAACCAAGTTGGAGAGGGGAAAAACCGGGTGAGGCCGCTCTTGATTTTACGGTTTGGCCGTCGGCTCCGCAATAGGTTCTACCGTGGCTTCTACGGTCGGTTCTACTGTGGGTTCGACGGTGGGTTCTACCGTGGGTTCGACGGTCGGTTCCGGCGTGGGCGCGATGGTCGGTTCTGCCGTGCTCATCGGTTCCGGCGTTATCTGTGCGGGATCAATCGTCGGTTCGGGCGTGGGAGTCGGCGGCAGAGTCACGAAGTCAGCGCGAGTCTTGAGCGTGAAGCGATCCGCCGTTGCCTTCGGGACCAGTACATAATAGTCCGAATTGGACGCTTTCAACACGACGCCGCCTTCGATCTCCGCACCGATCACAAACGAGACTTCTTTTTCTTCCATCTGCGGGGTGGCAGTCGGCACAGCGGGATCAGCGGTGGGTTCACCGCCCAACGCAGAGCCAACATCCGCCGGTTCGGCAGCATCCGCCGCCGCGACTGGCTCCAGCACGCGCAGCGTTATCGTTGCCTGCGGCGCGGCTAAACCGTATTCGTCCTTCGCCTCTTTCCCGATCGGCTCGCTGATACGCACCGCCGCTGCAAAATTCAGCAGTTCGGTCACTTTTTCCTGCGTCAGCGTTTCGTCTCCGGTCAGGCCGTCCATCGTCCAGGTGTTGCCGCTCTTGGTGAACAGCAGTTCCCCGTTCGCGTTTTGCAGGCTCAGACTGATCACCTGGGTTGAATCCGCCGAGAAATAGAGCGTATCAATCCAGCCATTGGGCAGCGCGTTGGCGTCCTGGCTGCTGAGATCGCCCACCAGATACACCTGAGACTGGTCATCCAGCCGGACATGCACCGTGCTGCCGCCGCCCGTTTTGCCCAGGTAAAGTTTATGCGATTTGCCGCCTTCTTGATCGAACTCGATCAGGCGCACGAACTCATCATCGCTGACTTGCAGACGGCGGTGACTGGTTTCGGAGCGGGTGATCAAACGATCCGTCTGGAGACCTTTGAGTTTTTGCAGCAGATTGATCACCTTCATGCCGTCGATGGGATAATCGCCGTAATCGGGCAGCACCCAATTACCGCCCTCCCCTTCGGCCACCGTGATCGTCTTGCCGTCTTGATCGGTGATCGTCATTTGCGTGACATTCGACGCCTCAAACCCGGCGATCAGCGCTTCGCCGGGGGCGCTGCTCTCGTCATCGGAGCGCGACCAGACCGCGCTGATCCCTAAGATCACCAGTTGCAGCGCCAGCACCACCGCGAGAATTTTGTTAGTTCTGTTCATGCTGATCCTCCTGCGAATCCCCGGCAAGCTCCACCAGAGGCAT
>JACRBK010000643.1 GCA_016234525.1 Chloroflexota bacterium | reverse complement strand
CAGAGTGAGAACCAACCCGAACTGTGATTACCAGTCTCGTGTTTCTGATCGAACGGATCTCGTTCGGCCTTTACATCTTGAACGCGGCGGGCATCCTGGCGATGGCGCGACGGCTTCAACTGGCGCGCCGGAGCCTGTTGATCGCACAGTTCAAGCTTGAACGCGAACATGCCCTGGTTCGTCAGGCGACAGCGATCACCTTCGGAGGGCTGCTGATCGAGTTCACAATCGGAGTCTGGGCGGTTGCTAATTTGATGGCTCCAACCCTACGCGATATTCGTGTGGGTGAAAATCAGGGGCCGCAAATCCCCGACCGGCTCGAGACCAGCACGCCTGCCAGCAATCCCCCGGTGATTCTGGGAGCAGGCGGTGCTCCCGTCGAAGAGGGTGATGTGCCTTTTGCGACCCCAATTCCCACCGCAACCGCTGTCGGAACTCTCTTGCCCGATGCACCAGAGATGGTGGGTTGCCCGCGTGATAAAGCGTGGCTGTTGGTTCCTGGCAATGGGCAGCGGCTTTTTGAAGCGACTACCGCCTGGGGAACCGCATCGATCAGCAATTTCGCGTTCTATCGTTTTGAGATCAAACCGATGGTGGCGGGGGCCGAATTTGCCCCGTTAGGCGGCGACTATACGTCGCCTGTCGTTGAAGGACCACTCGGCGACATCTTCCCGCCGAACCTGGACAAAGGTGACTACCGTTTCCGGCTGGTGGTATTCGACAATACGCAAATGGCGCGCGCTGTATGCGAAGTCACCATCTACATCACAGAATCGCCGCCAACCCCTACGTCCAATGTTCCCGCTGCGCCTACATCCGCCCCAGCGGAGTAGCGGAACAATCACCAACCTGCGCGGCGGCGCTCCTGGCGATACTGTTCTGGGGTGTCAATATCTCGCAAAATACTGTCTGTTTCGACTTCGACCGCTGCCACCTGATCCGGGTGGCGGCGGATGACTTCGCGCGGGGCGCCGCTGGAAAGTTCGAGCAGTTCCGACCAAAAACGCCGCCCGAACAAGACCGGGTGCCCGCGTTCACCCCGGTAGGTGGGAATTACGATTTCACCCTGTCCCTGAGCATAAGCGGCCAGAATGCTCTGCACGACACGCCCTTCGATCATCGGTTGATCACCCATGACGACCAGGCAAGCCGTGATATTTTCCGGCAAGGCACGCAGCCCGGTTTGCAGCGATGACAGCATCTCACCCTGAGCATAACGGGGATTAGGCACGATCTGGATCGGCTGCTGTGCCAGCACGCGCGCTACTTCATCCCCTCGATAGCCGGTAATGACTAATGTCTCAGCCAGATACGCCGGAATCAGCCGGGAAACGATAGTTTCGATCACCGTACGATTGTCCCAACGCAGCAGCGGCTTAGACTGCCCCATCCGTGATGATTCGCCCGCCGCCAACACAATCGCTGCTACCCGCCGCTGAACCTCATGGATCGGATGATCGGCGGTTTGGACTGAGCCTAACGCGACGGCTTCCACCCGGTCCGAACGCAGAACCATCTGCGCCACCCGGCGCGCACGCCTGATATCGTGACCGAGATCAGCATTCACTTTATTCAGGAGCGTGACCACCCGTGCCGATTCTGGCACGCCGCGCAGCCCTAACACCGGATCGCGCAGCACCGAGGCCATCCATGGGGGCAGTAAGGGCGCACCTTCCGGGTAGCCGTAACGCTCTAGGATGCGCGAGGCATGATAAACATGCTCCTCATCAAGCGGCTGGCCTAATGCATTGATTCCGGCAATAGGAACCACCAACGTAGCGTCGGCAGGGATCACAGGCTCGTGTTCCTTAGGTGCTTTAAACGGCAACCGCCGCGCGCCATCGGCTTCGATCAGCAATACGTCTGAATCGGCTGCATCGACCAGATGAGAGATGTAATCGGGATGCAAGCCGATCATTTTGTGCCGTCGAGAATCATCCGAAGTGTACAAAAACACAAAACCGTGCTGGTTCAACTGCTCTCTAATAACAAGCGGCGAAAACGCAGCCGTCACTTGCAGTGTAGACGGCGCACGCTGAATCTCAGCCAACCCCAGGCGAGTCGTCGTGGTCGCCAGCACACGCCAACCTTCGGCACGCAGCTCGTGCGCCAGACAAAACAAGGCCGAGGTTTTACCCCCGGCTCCAACAAAAGCGACCATATCACCGCGCCGGACCCGCAGCGCTTCTCGTAACAGCATCCCTTAAGCCACCATTTCCCCAAACAAAGGCTTAAACGATCCCGATTCCATGTTCGCGCAGTTTCTCAACCACCGATTCGGGTGTGAGTGGAATACGTTCGAACCATATCCCGGTCGCATCGTGCAGCGCCGCGACAATCGCCGGGGCCAGCGTGATAAAGGGCATTTCGGCCATACCACGCGCGCCCCAGGGGCCCCTGGCATCGCCATATTCAAGAATCACCGGCTTGACTTCCTGCGGAATATCCCAAATGGTAGGGATAAGATAAGTCGAGAAATAAGGGTTCAGAATACGTCCCTCTTTCGTGACCAGATTCTCCATGATGGTATAACCGAGCGCCTGGATCACGGCTCCTTCTACCTGTCCCACAATCAGATCAGGATTAATCGCCTTGCCGACATCGTGCGCCGATACCACCCGCACCACCTGAACATGTCCGGTTTCGATATCCACTTCGACTTCGACAAACTGTGCCATATAACCATAGGCAAAATTCGGCGTTGCATAGCCGGTCTGTGGATCAAAGGGCGTGGTTTTAGGCGGCGCATAACGGAATGTGCCAATCGCGGGGCGTTCTTCATCCTGCCATTTTTGCAGCGCAAGCTCCCCGGCTCCCCGAATAGCGTTGCCTGACATAAACGTCATACGCGAGGCCGAAGCGCTGCCAGAGTTGCCAGTTTCGGCGGTATCGTGACCGATCAGGCGCACTTTTTCCACCGGAACCCCCACGGCTTCAGCAGCCATCTGGACAAAGGCGGTATGCGCCCCTTGCCCGACATCAGCCCCAGCCTGGCGCACGATCACAAATTCGATCTCCTT
>JACRBK010000639.1 GCA_016234525.1 Chloroflexota bacterium | reverse complement strand
GTTTGAACTGCTGCCTGCGCCGCCGGGTGCGCCCACGCCCACCGCGCCCACTGTTCTGGACCGGCCCGAAGGCCGCCCGCGTCTGCTGCCGTAGAAGGGATCACCAACGATGGAACTTTTAGCTGCTGTTTTTGCCGGGGTCGCCGGTCTATTGATCGGCGGGGTGATCAATATCCTGTCGGACGATCTCCCGCTGCGCCGCCCGCTGGGTCTGCCGCATTATCCCGACGGCGCGCCGCGTCCTCGCTCCGCCTGGCTGGGCATATTGGCGTTTGTGTCTGGCCAGCGTTTATCGCCGGGGATGCCAGCGGCGGAAATCGTCACGCCCGCAGATGATGAGGGACAAAAACAGGGCGCAGCAAGCAGCGCCCCTACAGAGAATCTTGGAGAGACGGCGATTCAGGATGCCTCATCCAGCAGCGCCCCTGTGGAGAATTTCGGAGAGATGGCAATTCAGGACATCGCCAGCAGTGGCATTATAGAGATCATGCTTGATCCCCCTCTCCTTGTGGGAGTGGAAGCCGAAAGCGCAGCAGCGAACATTCAGGACACCGCCAGCAGCGCCCCGGCAGTCTCAAACGTTCCGGCACCGATGCCCACGCCGCGCCCGCCCGCCCGATTAGGCTGGCGGCATCCTATCGTGGAGATCGTCAACGCGCTGGCCTTCGCCGGGTTGGTATTCGCTTTCCCGGACGAAAAAAACCTGTGGGCATGGTTGATCTACGCGGCGATCATGCTGCTGATCACGGTGATCGATGTGGAACACCGGCTGATCTTGTTTGTGGTGATCATCCCGTCGTGTCTGTTCGCGCTGCTCGTCGCGATAGTCTCTCCGCCACAAGATCGAGCGTTCAGCGAGTTTTTGGTCGGCGGCGCGGTGGGATTCGGCTTGTTTTTTGCGATGTATCTCGGCGGCGGGGTGTTTACGGCGGTCTCGCGTCATGACGAAGTCGCGTTCGGGTTCGGCGATGTGATGCTGGCGACCCTAAGCGGGTTGATGCTCGGCTGGCGGGCGTTTATCTTCGCCTCGTTGATCACGGTGTTCGCTGGAGCGGCGGGTGCGCTGATCTACATCTCCGCGCGGATGATGATCCGCCGCCGCTACCGCTGGTTTACGCCGCTGCCTTACGGCCCGTATATTGTCTTCGGCACGCTGTTGATGTTGTTCTTCCGCGAAACGATCGGTGATTTGTTGAAGTCGAGTATTTATTAGGGCACAACACAAAGGGCGCAAATGATCGCGCCCTGATTTACCCCTATCCCCCTGCCCCCTTTCCCCGCTCCGCAGAGAAAGGGGGTGAATATCTCTCTTCTACTTATCACACTGCTTCTCGCTGAAAGCTGATGGCTGACAGCTACTTTACGGCTTCGAGTCGTAACCGGGGCCTTGCTCAAAGAAATCGTAGTTCGGCTGAATATCGACGGTCAGATCCACTACTTCGCCGCCTGCTGCTTTGGTACGCTCTTTGGTATCAAACGGGATCAATTCTTGCCCGGCAGCCATACGATAGGCGCTCGGCACATCGGATTCCACAAAGATCGCCTCGAATGGGCATTCCGGCACACACGCGCCACAGTCAATGCACGTACCCGGATCGATAAAATACCAGGGCCATTCACTTTCGGGGAAACCAGGCACAATACAGTCTACCGGGCATACATCCACGCACGCCCCGTCGCGCAGGCACAGACTGGTGATAATGTGAGTCATTCTAGGTTCGCTCCTTAAATGCTTCCCAGGCGATACGCCTTCCTGGTAAATAAATCACAAAGTGTTTATGAAAATATAGCATAACTGACTCAAGGCGCAAGGGGATTTCATGCTGAAAACAAAAAAGGAGAAATGTCTCAGTACATTTCTCCTTTGATTCTAACGACTATCCAGAGTCGCCGCGCCGATTGGGCTTACTTGGCGTCGTGACCAGGGCCGGACGAGAAGAAATCGTAGTTGTACTTGATGTCGGGGGTCAGGTCCACGATCTCACCGCCCGCCGCTTTGATGCGCTGCTTGGTGTCGTGCGGCACGCGTTCCTGGCCGGGGGCCATTTTGTAATCACTGGGAACTTCTGTTTCCTCAAAGATCGCCTCGAACGGGCATTCCGTCGCGCAGGCCCCGCAGTCAATGCAGGTATCGGGATCGATATAGTACCAGGGCCATTCGGCTTCCGGCTGACCGGCAACAATGGCTTCGTTCGGGCAAACATCCACGCAAGCGCCATCACGCAGGCACAGGCTGGTAATAATGTGCGGCATGTCAACTACTCCTCAACCGAGTGCATAATATTTTGAACGAACAACTATCACTATACCGCACGTTGGCCGGTTTTCAGGTGACAAAAAAAAGCAGAATTTACGACAATAGGCACACATCGCGGAGAAAGACGGTCATCCTTCAGCGGAAAGTGGAGTTTTTAGTTGTTAGTTATTAGTAAAAGCCAGGACAAGGGAATAGAGGTCGAATGAGGCGGGTGAGTTTTAACCCGTTGAGTATATCAAGGAGCGTCCACCCACTGTTCATATCCGCACAAGATCAGTTTATATTTCACACGAACTATTTCACTCTGATTGGGAGGATTACTCTCTGAAAACAGGGCGTCGTTGTAAATTTGAGGATAACCTCTATTGGTCACAAAAGTGAAAAATCGAGCGATAGATCGAAAAGACATTTGTCCTTCTTCGCGTAAAATCGCAACCAGAGGCATGTAATCTTCATCAGTTATTCCATCAGGAAAAGCACATGAGATCATATTGTATGTGCTGAGGTAGTATTCGGGCAGATCAACGGGCGTAGGCATTTTTTCGTTTTCCCTTTTGTAAGGCGCTGCTAGCCGTACTTTGGTTTCCCCCTTTCTCTTTCCCTGTGCTGATAAAGGGAGGGGCGCTAATATGGGCTTAGATTGGGGCGCTTCTATCGCGCCCCGTGTTTTAACTCCGATGAAAAAACGGTGCTGCTACTGCGCGGCTTTGAAGCGTTCGGCAACATCGGCCCAATTGACGATATTCCACCACGCCTCGACATACGCGCCGCGATTGTTCTGATACTTCAGATAATAGGCGTGTTCCCAGACATCCAGCACCAACAGGG
>JACRBK010000642.1 GCA_016234525.1 Chloroflexota bacterium | reverse complement strand
CCGCTCAACGGATGGCTGAGACTCAAAGGGCCTTACTTTTACTAAGAACCAATAACTAAGAACTGTCAACTGATAACTTTTTTCATGGAGGAGCCAAAATATGCCAACGGATAAATATACAATTGGAGTGGACTTTGGGACCGAATCCGGGCGCGCGGTGGTCGTGCGCGTTCGTGATGGGGCCGAACTGGGCAGCGCGGTGTATGCCTATTCGCACAGCGTGATCGATGAACGCCTGCCCGAAAGCGGCCAACCGCTGCCGCCTGAATGGGCGCTGCAAGACCCGGATGATTATATTCGCACCTTTCAGAATGCCGTGCCTGCCGCGCTCAAACAGAGCGGGATCGATCCTGCCGATGTGATCGGGATCGGCGTAGACTTCACCGCCTGCACGATGATGCCCGCCCTGGCCGACGGCACGCCGCTCTGCCGCGTCCCCCAATGGCGCGCCAACCCGCATTCCTGGGTCAAACTGTGGAAACATCACGCCGCCCAGCCCGAAGCCGATCAGATCAACGCAACGGCGCGGAAGATGGGCGAAGCGTGGATGGATCGTTACGGCGGCAAGATTTCATCCGAATGGTTTTTCAGTAAAGTGCTGCAAATTCTGCACGAAGCGCCGGAGGTTTACCGCGCTGCGGATCGTCTGCTCGAAGCGGCGGACTGGGTGATCTGGCAGTTGTGCGGCGTCGAGACGCGCAATACCTGCACCGCGGGTTACAAAGCTATCTATCAAGATGGATCGTTCCCGCGCAAAGAATATCTCGCCGCGCTGCATCCTGATCTGGTGAATCTCGTCGAAGATAAAATGATGGCGCAGTTGGCCCCGTTGGGCGGGCGCGCGGGTGATCTCACGGCTGAAGCGGCGAAATGGACCGGCCTCAAACCAGGGATCGCAGTGGCGGTGGCGAACGTCGATGCACACGTCACGGTTCCGGCGGCGCAGGTGACCGAGCCGGGCCGTATGGTCATGATCATGGGGACGAGCACCTGTCACATGGTGATGGGAACCGAACTGCGCAACGTACCCGGCATGTGCGGCGTGGTCGATGGCGGCATTATCCCCGGCATTTATGGTTATGAAGCCGGGCAGAGTGGGGTAGGTGACATCTTCGCCTGGTTTGTCGATAACGCTGTCCCGCAGGAATATCACGACGCGGCGAAAAAAGCGGGTAAAGACCTGCACGCCTATCTCGAAGCCGAAGCCGCCAAACAGAAGCCCGGCGAACACGGCCTGCTCGCGCTGGACTGGTGGAACGGCAACCGTTCGGTGTTGGTGGATGTAGACCTGAGCGGGTTATTGATCGGCGCGACCCTCGGCACGCGCGCGCCCGACATCTACCGGGCGCTGATCGAAGCGACGGCTTATGGCACCCGCGTGATCGTAGAAAACTTCGAGAACAACGATGTTCCCGTGACCGAACTGGTCGCAGCGGGCGGACTGCCCGAAAAGAACAAGCTTCTCATGCAGATTTATGCCGATGTGACCGGGCGCGAATTCCGTATTATCGGCAGCACGCAGGGGCCAGCGCTGGGCAGCGCCATGCACGCCGCCGTCGCCGCCGGGGCCTATTCAGACATTCAGGCAGCGGCCAAAACGATGGGCAAGCTCAAGAATGAAGTCTTCAAACCGATCCCCGAAAACAAAGCCGTCTACGATAAACTGTACGCTGAATACGTGCTGCTGCACGATTATTTTGGACGCGGCGAGAATGACGTGATGAAACGTCTGCGCGCGATCCGCAACACGGCCAGAGGTCTGGACTGATGCTTGAAGTACTGCGCAAAACGGTATCTGATTTGCACGATGAACTGCCGAAAAACGGGTTAGTCACCTGGACCAGCGGCAATGTCAGCGGGCGTGATTTTTCAACCGGGCAGGTGGTGATCAAACCGAGCGGCCTGCGTTTTGAAGAACTCGGCCCGGAAAATATGGTCATTGTAGACACGCACGCCCAGGTGATCGAGGGCCTGTATGCGCCGTCCTCCGACACCGCCACCCATTGTTATATCTACCGCGAAATGCCGGAAGTCGGCGGCATTGTCCACACCCACAGCCCCTATGCGACGGCGTGGGCAGCCCTGGGGCGCGATATTCCCTGTGTGCTGACGGCGATGGCGGATGAGTTCGGCGGGCCGATTCCCTGCGGCAAGTTCGCGCTGATCGGCGGCGAGGAGATCGGGCGCGAGGTCGTGCGTGTGCTGCGCGAAGGGCCGAATCCCCATTCCCAGGCGGTGATCATGCAGAATCACGGCGTATTCACCATTGGTCCCACGCCCAAAGCGGCGGTTAAAGCGGCGATCATGTGTGAAGATGTGGCGCGCACGGTGTTCTTAGCCTACCAGTTGGGCGAACCGATCCCGATCCCGCCGGACCAGATCGCCAAACTCTACCAACGTTATACCACCGTTTACGGTCAACCGGGGAAAAAATAACGATGAAAGCGGCTTTACTGTATGGTGCGCGCGATTTCCGTGTCGAAGAAGTAGCCGTCCCGCCCGATCCACAGCGCGGCGAGGTCGTGATTCGGATCGGTTCGGTAGGCGTGTGCGGCTCGGACCTGCACACCTATCAGGATGGGCGCATCGGAGACACGGTGGTGGCTAATCCGATGGTGTTGGGGCATGAGTTCGCCGGGACGGTCGCGGCGCTCGGCGCAGAGGCCTACAACGGGTTTCACCAACCGCTGGCGCTCGGCCAGCGAGTCGCGGTGGAGCCGGGCAAACCCTGCTGGCATTGTGATCGCTGTGAGCAGGGCGATCCGAACCTGTGCCGCCACCTGGGGTTCATGGGGCTGTGGCCCGATAACGGCGCGCTGCAAGAATATCTCGTGGTTCCGGCGCGCAACTGTTTTCCGATCCCTGACGCGCTGAGCATGGAAGACGGCGCCCTGCTCGAACCGTTGGGCGTCGCGATCCACGCGGCGGACCTGGGCAAAGTGCGCATCGGAGAAAGTGTCGCGGTGATCGGCTGTGGGCCGATTGGCCTGATGATCTTACGGCTGGCGAAACTGAGCGGGGCGAAAGCGGTATATGCTTTCGACCAGTTCGGCTGGCGGCTGGACAAAGCCAAAAGTTGGGGCGCGGACGAGGTGATCAACATCACCGAAACGGACGCGATCAAGGCGTTGATCAAGGCCAACGGTGGACACGGCGTCGATGTGGTGTTTGAGGTCGCCTGGGGCGGTGCAGCGGTCGGTGAGGCCATCGAAATGGCCGACCTGGGCGCGCGCGTGGTCCTGGTCGGCATTCCCGGCAGTGATCGCGCCGAGTTCAAACACTCGACAGCCCGCCGCAAAGGGCTGACGATCCTCATGTCGCGCCGCATGAAACACACCTATCCGCGCACGATTGAGTTGGCGGTCAATCGTTCCCTCGTTTTGACCGATCTTGTCACTCACCGTTTCGACCTGGATCATACCGCCGACGCTTTCGCGCTCAACACGGACTACCGCGACGGGGTGAATAAGGTCATGGTGAACCTGGAGTAGGCCGTTGGTGATTGGTCATTAGTTTTTAGTAATTGGTTTTTAGATGAAACAGGCGGCGTTAATCATGCCTTTCTGAACTAAAAACTGTAGACTGAGAACAGTAAACTAACAACTAACGACTCGATTTTTCGTCATTCGATAAACTTTGAAAGGGTACAGACATGAAACAGAAAATCACATTGGGTTTGATTGTTGGCAATCGCGGCTTTTTCCCCGGTCATTTGTGCGAAACCGGGCGCAAGGTGATACTCGATGTCCTCAAAAAAGAGGGGATCAAAGTTATTGCGCTTGACCCGAAAGACACCGAATATGGCAGCGTCGAGAGCCTGAATGATGCGCACAAGTGCGCCGATCTGTTCAAAAAACATCGCGAGGATATTGACGGCGTGTTGGTCACGCTGCCCAACTTTGGTGACGAGCGCGGTATAGCGAACACCCTGCGTTTCGCGGGCCTGAATGTGCCGGTCTTGATCCACGCTTTCCCCGATGACGCCAAGCAGATGTCCATCGAATATCGCCGCGACAGTTTTTGCGGCAAGATGTCGGCCTGCAACAACCTGCGCCAGTACGGTATTCCTTTCACGCTGACCACGCTGCATACGGTTGATCCCACCAGCGAGAGTTTCCTCGCTGATCTGCGCAAATTCGCGGCGGTCTGCCGTGTCGCGCGTGGGATGCGCCGCGCCCGTTTCGGCATGTTGGGTGCGCGCCCGGTGGCCTTTAACACGGTTCGTTTTAGCGAAAAACTGCTCGAAAACGCCGGAATCTCGGTGGAAACGCTCGATCTCTCCGAGGCGTTTGGGCGTGTCAGCCGCATCAAGGACGATGATCCGCGCGTAGCGAAAAAACTCGCAGCGGTCACATCCTATGCTCAAACGGGCAAAGTTCCGTCAGCAGCGCTCAACCGGATCGTCAAACTGGGCGTGGTGATCGATGCGTGGGCCGAAGACAACGAATATGACGCGACGGCGATCCAGTGCTGGACCAGTATGCAGGAATACTTCGGCGTGGTTCCCTGCACGCTGATGAGTATGCTCAGCGACAGCCTGGCTCCCTCCGCCTGCGAAACGGATATCGCCGGAACAGCGGCCATGTATGCGATGGCCCTGGCCTCTGGCAAACCGAGCGCGCTGGTGGACTGGAACAACAACTATGGCGACGATCCCAATAAGGGCGTTGTTTTCCACTGCTCGAACCTGCCGCGCAGCGTCTTTACCGACGCCATCCCGGTGATGGATTACCAGGAAATTATCGCGGGGTCGGTGGGCAAAGACAGCACATGGGGAACGCTCTACGGGCGCGTTAAAGCCGATCCGTTCACCTATCTGCGCATCAGCACCGACGACTTCAAGGGCAGAATCACGGCGTATGTGGGTGAGGGCCAGTTCACGGCTGATCCTCTGACGACATTCGGCGGTTACGGCGTGGTGGAAGTTCCCAATTTGCAGAAACTGCTGCAATACATCTGCGAAAATGGCTACGAACACCATGTCTCGGTGAACCTGTCGAACGTAGGCGATGCGGTATACGAAGCGCTGACCAAATACATGGGCTGGGAAGTCTACTACCATCGCGGGTAGATTGTAGAAGGTTTGTAGGGGCAGGTTTTGTCTTGCCCAAAATGAGCCATCCTGAACAAAATTAGGGATGGCTCATTTTTATCTTACACGAGAAGGTGATCGGGTTCACCATTTATACGAGTTCGCGCGTTGTTCAACTTCCATGATACCCTGGCGCTGGGCCATCCGCTGGTACATGGCGCGGCGTTGAGTGCGCTGGACCTGCTCATCGGGCGACAGGTGTGCGATGCTCGCCAGGAAAAGTTGTTCTTCGTCCTGCGGCTTCTCGATCTCAGTGTTGGTCACGTGTGAGGCGCGCGGCACAATCCGCGAAATAACCGATTTTACGATGCTCCCTTGTAGAGACATGCCGTTCTCCATTCTTGACAACCCAATGCTCGAATTGCATTGATATTGATGTTATTTATCAAGTCGGTGTTATAAAAGATAAGTCGAGATTTGCCAACAGAAGTTGTCGCCTTGCTACAGGTTTTTACGACTTCGATAGAAGTTTCTTACAGAGGGAAAAGAACCGTCCTAAAAAACGTAGGTCATCCACCAATTTGGAGATGACCCACGCTGCTTAGGCGTTAACCTAAGCTGTTTTCTCTCGTGTTAGCCTCACCCCAACCCCTCTCCATGCAATGGAGAGGGGCTACACCTTCGCTTAGCATTTCCCCCTCTCCAACTCGGTTTTTACTCTCCGACAGTTTTAAGGGAGGGGGAAAAAGAGTTAGACTCAACGCTATCGATCAACTCTCACGAAGAAAGATGAGCGATGAGTCTAAGCGAATTATATCACTGGTGGGACGAGGTT
>JACRBK010000641.1 GCA_016234525.1 Chloroflexota bacterium | reverse complement strand
GCGAAGCGGTGTTGGAAAACGTGTTACGCTGGATCGAGCGCAACCGGCCCGACATAGAGATCGAAGATTACACGCAGGAAGTCATTCATATCAATTTAGACTAAGGGGCGCGGCGCCGCTGGCCGAACCGCCACAGGCCCCAGATCAATCCGACGGCGATCCCCAAAGCCAACAGCCGCACCGCCATTTGAGCCGGGCTGGTGTCTACAATTAGGACCACCAGCCCGGCTAATCCGATTAAAGTCACGAGGTAGATCAGCAGCCGTTCACGTTCCGTTTGCAGCAAGTTAGTGCGAGTCTGGATCAGGCGCAGCGTAGTATCCATTTGCTGCAAGGTCTGGGAAATATAATCGGCGTTGCGTTCGATCTCGGACTGAATCTCCCCTATTGCCGCGACTTGCGCATCCCACACCGTTGGTGCTGCTTCCCACAAACCGGATTGCATCAGCGCCAGCCGATAGTTACTGGTCAAGGCGCGCACTTCGTGCACCGCAGACTGGGTCGTATACAGATCTGAAAGCGCCTCACGATAGCTCGTTTCCAGAGTATCAATCTCCGAACGCAGGGGTTCTAAAGAACGCAGCGACGCGGGCTGCCCCGGAAAGGTCCACCACTGCGCCGAACGAGCGGCCTGTTCCAGGGCGTGCTGCTGGCTTTGCATCAAGCCAGCAGCACGATCCACATAGCGATTCAGACAATAGCGCGCCTGCACCGGAAACCAATCCAACTGCATCGCCAACGATTGTAGAAAAACATCAGCACGCGCTTCGGTGCGCGCATCGGGATAAACCAGCAGGTGCGCATTCGCCTCTGTCCCCAGGCACAACACCCCAAAGGACGTTCGGACCACCATCGAACGGTGCGTCTCTAAGTCTTCTGGCACTCGCGGCGCGACTCCGCACCAATACCGGACGGTATGCAACCAGGAAGGAGCCGTCGGCGGTTGGCCGAGTACTTCCTCTAACAACGACCACATGGTTTGTTCGTGCTCTCCCCGCCGTGCCACACTCACACGCAGCAGCAGCATATTACGAAGCGCATAAGCACCCAACTGCGCCGAGGCGTTCGTAGGGCCTTCGATGGCGCAGGCCGGCATTAAGGGTTGAGCCTCGCGTGGAGGATTATCTTCCCAAAAACGGATCACGGGTGTTTCGGGAGCAGCAATCGCCAGCCAACCGGACAATGTATGCAGCAGCCGGTGAACATCGGCTGCAAACGTTTCATGGCGATCCTGCTGGCGGGACAGGCTGTCACCGGGAGTCTGGCGCAGATAATAATAGGTGGCATGGACTAACGGCTCACGAATCATCATGATCGTTTTCCTTACTACTCTGCTGCTGGTGTAACGGTCAGCGCATTTTCGTTTTTGTAAGCCTGCAAATGGGCTGTCAGTTTGATCACGGAACTGTTTACAAAAGAGGGAAACTCCACATCGTGATTCCCCAAATCAAGGTCAGAAGTAGCGATAGCCCACATATCATCCCCAACCAACTGCGCACGCACCGACATTTGATGCTCATGCGCCACGTTATGAACTTCGAGATCACCATCCAGTTCAAAAGCAATCTCCTCCTCAGTGACCGGCACCAGATCGCGTGAGGTCGATACATAAAACGCCAATGGATAATCGCCGGTTGCCATCGCCACGCGCAGCACACGATCCACCATCGGATTTCCCGTATCCACGGAATCTACGTCAATATAGAGGCGTACCAGAACACGTAGTTTGCTGCCTACCGGTTCCAGTGTGATCGTGCCCTCTTTGACCGGGAACACTCCATCCAGGGCCACCCCATTCACTTGAGTTGTGAAGTCAACTCGAGACTCTTGGGGTGAAACCTCGAACAACCGCGCGTTTTGTACGGCCAGGGTAGGTGTCACCAGGTCGGTTGACGTATCGTGTTTGTCACCGGGATCGAGTGCCTGGGTCAAAGCGATCAAAATCAAAATGACGAGACCCAACACAGCCAACACAAATCCGATCACCAGGCGACGCCGTTTCACAAGCGCCATAACTGTGGTTCCTTTCGTAAATGATTTACGGATAGGTGGTTAACGCGGTTTCAAGCGGTCTTTCGCCAGAAGATAGATCAACCGTCCGGCAAAAAAGGTGCTGAATCCCCCGGCGACCAGCAGCAGCGCCAGCAGCGCGGTAAAAGCCCTCCCAGTTTGATCAGAATCAACAACCCGATCCATACCCGTATTGGGATGGACCGGCGGGGCCAGGATCAGAGTTACCGGCTCGGACGTTAAAACCAGGCCATCGGGATCAGTGACCACTGCCAGGAGAGTGATCGGTTCAGTTCCCTGTAATTCGATCACGATCTGCCATTCCCCGTCGGCAGACGTTGGCACTGTTGCCAACACTTCCCCAGACTCAGCCGCTTGTAGCTGGACCACTGCGTCCGGCAGAGCCGAACCAGTGACCGCAATCGCGCCGGGAGAATATACCCCACCCGATACAGGTGCATCAATAGAAGGGCTGTTATTTTCCGGCGGTGGAATCGGGGTAGGTATCGCGGTGGGCGGAGCCGGGCTGGCGGTCCATGTGGCTGACGGCGTTATGGTTGACGTGACCGTATTTGTCGGTGTAGCAGACGGCACAGGAGTCTCAGTGGCGGTGGCTGTCGCTGTGGGAGGAACGGGGCTGGCGGTCCATGTGGCTGACGGCGTTATGGTTGACGTGACCGTATTTGTCGGCGTAGCAGACGGCACAGGAGTCTCAGTGGCGGTGGCTGTCGCAACAAACAGAACAGGCAGCGGTGTCTGGGTTGAAGTACGTGTCAACGTGGCCGTGGGCGGAACAGGAGTCAGAGTCGGAGAGGCCGAAGGAGTCCAGGTTGGGCTGGGGGTAGACGATGCCGTATTTGTTGGCGGCGGACTCGGAGTAAATGTCGGCATAGGTGAAGAAGTCGCCGTTGGCGTCGGTGATAGAGTTGGTGCAGGCGAAACCGTCAGTGTGGGCGAGGCCGTAAAAGTCGCGGTAGGCGGATCAGGAAGCTGGAATCCAACCGGCACACTGCTGCTGGTTGTCCCATCT
>JACRBK010000640.1 GCA_016234525.1 Chloroflexota bacterium | reverse complement strand
GTCTGGATCACCAATTTTTCGGCCATGTGGCGCGAAAATCCCATATGCACCCCGGCATCGATCATTGCTTCCATGAACATGAATACGTAAGCCGGGCCGGTCCCGCTGAGAGCCGTCGCCATATCCAGATAATCTTCGTCTTTGACGTAGATTTCTTCGCCAAAGGCATGAAGCAGCAGGCGCGCCTGTTCGTGCTGCGGTTCGGGCGTTTCTGCCGTCGCCGTCCACACGCTGATCCCCTGCCCGATACGGGCCGGGGTGTTAGGCATCACCCGCACGACACAGGGATTCGCTAACCCATCGGAGATTCTGCGAATCGGCACGCCGGCCACAATGCTCAACACGAACGAACACGTTTTGGCCCCGGCGCGCACTTCGGGCAGCACCTGGTCCATCACCTGGGGTTTGATCGACAGCACCAGGATATTCGCTTGAGTAGCGGCATCCAGGTTATTCAGCGTGGTATGGACTCCATACTTCGCCGCCAATTCTTCGAGCCGTTCCGGGCGTGCATCGGCAGCAATGATCTGTTCTGGCGCAACTGTCTTGTTTTTGAGCAAGCCCTGAATCATGGCTTCGCCCATAATGCCGCTGCCGATAAACGCGATGATCTGATTCGCAAACATAGCTGATAAGTCCTTAGCGTGCCTGAATTATGGGTCCAAATTACCTGTCGTGCGTGTGATCTAAGGGTCCAGATAAAACGTCATGTGCTGCAAATGCGCCGCCGGATCAATGTATTGGACATAAACCCCCGGCGGAACGGTCAGGGTGATCGGGGCATAGTTCAAAATCGCCCGCACCCCCACTTGCACCAATAGATTCGCCACCACCTGGGCCTGATCGGCGGGCGTAGCGATCATGGCTACTCTGATTCCCTGGCGCTGCACTTCGTCTTGCAGGCGGCTGATCGCCAGAACGGGCAGCCCGGCGACCTGTTCGCCAATCTTTTCGGGGTCCGCATCGAACAGCGCCGCCACCCGAAACCCGCGCGCCTGAAAGCCCCGGTAGTTCGCCACCGCGTGCCCCAGGTCACCGATCCCGACCACCGCTGTCGGCCATTCGTGGTCGACTCTGAGGATATGCCGGATCTGATCGTGCAGGTAGGCGATATTATACCCTGTCCCTTGTTTGCCGAACTCCCCAAAATGGGACAAATCTTTGCGGATTTGGGCCGAACTGATGCCCAGGCGTTCGGCGAGTTCGTGCGACGACGTAAACTCCTTGTCTTCCTGGATCATCCGGCTCAGCGCGCGCAGATAAATCGGCAGCCGTCCAACGACAATATCCGGTATCTCTGGCCTACGACTTCCCATCAGACAGCCCCTTTCGATTCTAAAACACCATTAATTTGGATGATTTAGCGCAGCTTACCAGTTTACAGCTTATCCTGTGAAGCGTAGTACAATCTTAACATCGTCGCAAGACAAAAACAAGACATCAGTAAGAAAAAATAAGGCGGGCCATAATGCGTAGATCATCTTCCTCAAACGGCCTCACCCGCCGCGATCTGCTCGGCTTAGCCGGGATGACGGTGACCGCTGCCGGGCTGACTTGTATCGGCGGTATTGTGGGTTATTTCCTGGTGGACGAATTGGGCCAGCGCAGCCGATCCACCGCTTCTGATCCCACTCCGCCACCCGCTCGATCCGCCTGGACCAAACAGATCGAACGCCCCACCATCATCACCCGCGCCGAATGGAGCGCCCGCGAGCCGAATCACGCTGCCGAAAATGAGTCGGGTTTTTATACCCTGGATAATCCTGAAGGCTGGCGCGATTATGAAGGCGATCTGCGCGCCATTTACCGTACCGTCGTGGTTCATCACTCGGTCATCTATAAAACCGACGATCCTACCACGATGCAAGAGATTCAAACGGAACACCTGGACCTGCGCAAATGGGCCGATGTAGGTTATCACTTCGGTGTTGGCGTCAGCGGGCAGGTGTTTGAGGGGCGCAGCCTGGGCGCGCGCGGCACCCATGTTGAGCAGTTCAACAGCGGCAGCGTGGGAGTCGTTTTTTTTGGCAATTTCGAAATACAAGCCCCGACACAGCCACAGATCGACCAGGGCCGCCGCCTGATCGATTGGCTGGCACTGCGCCTGGAACTGACGCATCTCGCCGGGCATGGCGAATTTAACGATTTTACCGACTGTCCGGGTGATAATATGCTGCCCTATCTGGACCTGTTCGCCATCTCGGCGGGATTGGTGCGCGGGACAGGCGGCTACCAACCGTCGCCGGAGCAGTTGATCACGCCCACGCCGGAAGAGTGATTCTTTCTGAGCTTTCAGCGATCAGCAAGAACGGCCTCACCCCCTACCCCCTCTCCAACCGAGTTGGAGAGGGGACCGCAGCCGACCAGGTCTTGGTAGGGGCGCCGCTTGCTGCGCCCAAGATTTACCCCTATCCCCCCGTACCCCCCGATCCCCGCGGCGCAGAGAAGGGGAGAGAAATCCGCCCGCAGTACCCGTACAATTTCGCCTGACGAATCAAAAACACCCCTGCTCAGTCGGAACAAGGGTGTTTTGTTTTTTGCTGAAAGCTGAACGCTGACGGCTGAACGCTGCTCATTACCCCTGGCGAACGTACCAGTTACGATGCTGCCAGCGGCGACCGCGCGCCCATACGAACATCGCAGCTAAGGCCACGATCAGCCCGGCCACCATGCCGACCATCCAGACCGGAGGCTCCCCGTCGCCG
>JACRBK010000648.1 GCA_016234525.1 Chloroflexota bacterium | reverse complement strand
TACTCCTCTACCTCAAAACACTGGCGTTCGGAGCGCGTCCCGTTGATCTGAATTTCCACGCCGTGCTCACCGGGATAATAACGCCGCGTCGTGACCGCCTTAAAGCTGTGGCGGCGGCTGAGCCGGAGCGTCTCACCGGGGGCCAACGTGCGTTTGGTGAGTTTGAACACTTTCTCTGTTGTCTGCCCTCTGGCGCGGACCAGCGTGATCACATAGTCGATCATCAGGCTTTGTGGTTCATCACTGAGCGACTTGACCTCAAACGAGATCGTCACTTCCCCGCCCATCGGGATCGCGGCAGGGCTGACGTCCAACTCGCTCACGCGGAAGGTAGCGCTCGGCGCATAACCTAACAGTTCCAGCGCGTCAGGATCGCCCTTTTTGACCAGCGTGCGCAGCGCGTGCGTGACGATCTGCGCCATATCGGGCGAATCGTGATCCTGTTTCCAGCGCCGGACAACGTCCAGCGTCACCTGTGGGTTATCTTTGGCGATGTCGTTCAGATTATTCGAGACACTGCGCCGCACAAACTCAGATTCATCCAGCTTCAACTGCTCAAGGATCGGCAGAATCGGCGCGGGATCGGCCTTGAGCATCGGCAGAGCCATCGCCCAGGGCAGCCGGGGACGGCAGCCTTCGCTGGCGAGGCGGCGCACTCCGGCGTGATCGTGCCGCGACCACGCGAGCATTTGCGCCATCATCCGCACTGGATCACGCACAATAAACGGGCGCACGGCAAATTCGGCGCTGCTTTGCTGGGTGAACTGCTCTAACGCGGGGATCGAAGCGTCCCAATCGTCCAGGCCGAAAACTTCCACAAAGTCACAAAAACACATGGTGATGAATCCCTGCGCGGCGGGGGCCGCCTGCCGGATGATCTTCAGCGCGGCGCGATAGTCGTCAGGCAGCACGGCGTGCAGTGCGTTCGTGATCTGCCGCATCCGCCCCTTAAGTTCGAGCGCGTCCCACTGATCGTCATAAACTCGTGCCAGAAAACCCGCGCTGTCAAAAGCCGGGTAAGCGGCCTTGAACCCCGCTACCATCTGTTCGATTAAAGCCGGACTAAACAGCGCGTATTTAAAAGGTTCGGGCATGATCGGACTCCTCTCAAAAAGAGAACACAAGTTCTAATTATAACCCGGCGCTTTTGCCGCGCAACTTTTCACGGTGAGCCTCAATTGCAAGGTTTCGGCCCTGGATATATAGTACAGACAGTTTGATTGACACAGAATCAAAGCTATGTTATGGTAGCGGTATCATGTTAGCGCTATCACATTGACCCACCTCAAATTTAAAATCAAATATAGTCTGTTTTGGAGGCTGAATAGTGAGCAATGGTTCGAGTGAATATGCCCTCCAAATGGTGCATATTGAGAAATATTTCGGCCTGGTGTGTGCCCTCAAAGATATTAATATCCAGGTAGGCCGCAACGAGATTGTTGGACTGATCGGCGATAACGGCGCGGGCAAATCCACCTTCGTTAAAATCCTCACGGGGGTACACCGCCCCACTTCCGGCGAACTTTATGTCGCCGGGCGCAAAGTAGACCTTAGAACCTACAGCGTGAGACGAGCGCACGGCTACGGCATCGAAACCGTCTATCAAGATAAATCCCTCGGCGAAAAACAGGTCTTGTGGCGCAACTTTTTCATCGGTCGCCAGATCACCCTGCCCTTTGGTTTTATCAATGTCAAAAAAGAAAAAGCGGTTGCCCAGGAAATCATGATGAATACCATCGGCTTCCGAGGCAGAGGCATCACGGTTGATTCAAAGGTGAATAAGCTGTCCGGTGGTGAACGTCAAGGCGTTGCCATTGGGCGCGCGATGCATTTTGAGGCCGAACTTATTGTTCTGGACGAACCCACCGTCGCGCTCTCGCTGAAAGAAGTGAACAAAGTCATCAACTTTGTACATAAGATCAAAGAGGGCGGCAAGGCGTGTGTCTACATTTCGCACAGCATTGCCGATGTATACGAGGTCTCAGATCGTTTCATCATCATGGATCGCGGTGAGATCGTGGGGGACATTAAAAAAGAAGATACCAGTTTGAAAGACCTGGATGCGTTCTTGCTTGAATACTCACATGGCCTGAGAGATCAAAAAGAATAGCCGATTATGACTCAATTACGCACACTTATACGGTTCTTAAGCAGAATTGAGGGGCTGGCGGTTGCCGGTGTTCTGGCACTTTTATACGTCGTATTTATCACGACATCACCGGAAGTATTCTTGAAGCCCCGCATTTATACGTCCTTCATGCAGACCATCTCGCCACAGCTCATTCTCGCCTTGGGACTGACTTTCGTCATCACTGCCGGTGAAATCGACCTGAGTTTTCCGGCGGTCGTCGCCTTAGCGGGATTTGTTTTTGTCTGGTCTTACCAGAATTTCGATATGTGGTGGGGGCCGTGGGCTGGGCTGGCGCTCGCGATGTTGGTCGGGGCCGGTGTCGGTTATATCAACGGGGTGCTCGTCGCCATCATCGGCGTGCCCTCGATCATGGCAACCCTCGCCGCACAGTTCTTCTGGTATGGGGTCACGGTGCTGGTCGCCGACGGAAAATCAATCGCGCTGACGGGCATTCGCGAAGAACCGATTTACGATTTGTTTGTCGGGCGAATTCATGGCATCTTGCCCGATCAGCGCGGTGTCCCCGTCGGAATACCAACGCAGGCGGTCTGGGCGTTGGGGCTGACTATTCTTCTGTGGTTAATTCTCAACCGGCACAAGTTTGGCGAGGCCGTGATGTTCATCGGAGACAACGCCAATGTGGCGCGCGTGATGGGCATTAATGTGGAAGCGACCAAAATCAGACTCTTTATGATGATGGGTGTGATTGCGGCCTTCGCGGGGGTTCTGCTCACGCTCGACATCAACGTATTTTTCCCGACACAAGGCGAAGGTTATCTGCTGCCGGTCATGGCGGCGGTTTTCATCGGCGGAACCTCGTTTGCCGGAGGCGTGGGAATCATCGTCGGCACCTTCTTTGGCGCATATATTATTGGTTCGCTCGAAGCCGGGGTTGTCGCTTCTGGGATCAGTGGTTATTGGGTGCAGTTGGTCAAAGGCATCGTGATGGGTGCGTCTGTCGTTATCAACATCCTCATTGGGCAAGGGCGCATGGCGGCCTTCAATGAGCGGATGCGCCACTGGGGACTGCCGATTGGCGGGCCGTCCATCGCCGCCCCACCCCCCACCGACAGCCCGACGTAGCCTGACTATGAAAACAATATTCGCGCACCTCTGTGCGCGCACCTTCATTTTGTAAAAAAGGAGGTTTCTGATTACGACGAAAAGTCGAATACTAGTTCGATTAACCTGCAAAAAAGATTCACTAAAAAGGAGCATTAAAATGAAACGCATTTGGATTTTGTTGGTTCTCTTGATAGTGGTCGCAGTTGCAATGCCAGCAGGATACACCAATCAGGCGGCTGCGCAAGATAAAATCGTCGTCTATATGCAAATGGGTGGCAACGAAGGTGATCCGTCCGTCCTGGCACGGACCATCGGCGCCCGCGCCGCTGCCGAAGCCCTGAATATTGAACTCCACGAACAGTATTCCGGCTGGGATCCCCAGGTCATGATCGAACAATTCCGCGAGGCTATCGCCGCCGGACCTGACGGTATCGCCATCATGGGCCACCCTGGCGAAGACGCGATGGCACCGCTGGTCGATGAAGCTATCGCCCAGGGGATCATCGTCACCAGCGGCAACAACCCGCTGCCGAACATCGAAGCCAAATACCAGACTTTAGGCTTTGGCTACGCCGGGGCCGACCTCTACGAAGGTGGATATCTTACTGGGGTAGCCATGGTCGCAGCAGGTTTGCAGCCCGGTGACAAGGCGCTGGTGTATGACATCTGGCACCAGGAAGGCCGCAGCCGGAGTTCTCAAGGCGTGTTTGATGCGTTGGAAGCTGCCGGGCTGGTTGTGGAACAGCTCGATGTGTCCAACGAAGTTGACACCGAAGCCTCACTGGCGATCCCGATCATCACCGCCTACCTGGAAGCCAACCCCGATCTCAAAGCGATTGGCACCCAGCATGGTAACATCACCGCGACCCTGCCGCAGATTTTGAAGGAAAACGGCAAAGCGCCGGGTGACATTATCATCGGTGGTATCGATCTTGGCCCCGCCACGATTGCCGGTATCCGCGAAGGTTATATTAGCGCGAGCTTCGATCAGGTGCTTTACTTGCAGGGGTTCTATCCGGTTCAGCAGATTTGGCTGACCAAGAACTATTTGATCCCCGGCCTGCACCTGAACACGGGCGTTGGCACCGTGACTCCTGAAAACATTGACGCTATCGCGCCCCTGATTGAAGCGGGCTACCGCTAAAATTCACGACCCCTCCCCTGTATCCCCTCCCCACTGCGCTTCGCTGGTGGAGAGGGGAAAACAGCCGAAGACTCTCCCCCTTTCTCTGCCCAGCGGGTAGGGAGAGGGGGGTCGGGGAAGCCTTTACATTAACAAGTATCAGGCGCACCCTTACAAGAACAACAGGCTCAGCCCGTCCAAAATCCCTTAACTAGTCGAAACGTAGACATCAATCATCAAGCCGCCCGAAGCAGGGTTTTGATGCCATGTACTAAACAACACCGTCGCTGCCGCTAAGGGGAAAATTGTTGATCAAATCTCTTTTGCAAGGGGTATAGCGTGAAATTACCGATCAACTATCTACTTGATGGGTTGACCACGGTGTACAACCACCTCTTTGGGTTTCTTGCTTCCAAAAAGGGATTGGGAATCGTTACGTTCTTGCTTGTTGTTGTTGGAATAGGGGTTGGCACCCGTAGTCTTTCTTGGACTTGGCTGCCGCGAATTGCCGCCGCCTTATGGGCACTAGGGCTGACATTCCTTATTCCCTTCGTGTACGGATTTCTATTAATGCCTAGTATGGGATGGCAAGGAAATGGGGGACGATACAAAAGGAGATGGCAGCGCCAATATGGTGGTCGGTTGATATTGGTGTTCGGCATAACCTTTTGGATTGCTCAACTCATCATTGCCTGGTGGATGGTTTTCGACCTCACCGTTTGGCGGATTTATATCGGAGCATGGGTGCTGTCCCTATTGGTATGGGCATTTATTCTTAGGAAATAAGAGTGGGGAACAGCGCAGATAAATAAAGCACGCCAACAACATCCACTTGTGGACGTCCACACCTTAACGAGTTTACCCTTCAAATTTCTTCATCCAACCCGTAAAATCCTCACACTTTCCCAGTTTTCCGCTTCTGATCATTTTGAGGAGACATGATGACCGTATTACCTGATCCACAGTGGTATAAAAAAATATGGACGCTCGATATTCTTTCGCAGTCCTGGGTCGAAGAAACGCCCCGCGAAGTCAACTTCGTGGGTGAAGCCCTTCAACTGCGTGGGAACGAACGGATTCTCGATCTGGCCTGTGGCTTCGGACGCCATGCCCTGGCCCTTGCCGAGAGAGGCTGCACCGTCGTCGGCGTGGATATTACCCCTGCCTATATTGAAGAAGCGCAGCGGCGCGCCCAGGCGCAAGGGCTAAACGCCGAGTTTTTCTGCGCGGATATACGCGACATCACATTCCGGTCTGAATTTGACGTGGTGCTAAATATGGCCGATGGCGCTATCGGTTATCTGGAAAACGACGCGGAGAATCTCAAAATCTTCGACCGCATCGCCGCCGCGCTCAAGCCTGGCGGCAAACACCTGATGTATGTCTGCAATCGCGATCACGCCGCCCGGCATTTCCCCAAGCGTCACTGGGAAATGGGACAGCAGGCGCTGGCACTAGCCGATTTTGACTGGGATGACCAGACGGCGCGAATGCTCTTTGCTGGCTATTCGTTCGAATATGGCAAGCCCCTGCCCCACCTGACGCCGGGCAGCCCCACCTCTACCCGCCTGTATTCGGTCGCAGAACTGGAAACCATCTTCCAGGCGCGCGGGATGGTTGTCATGCAATCCTTTGGGGATTACGATGTACAGGTTCCCGCCTCTGCGGATCGGTTAGGGCTGGCGGTCTATTCAATCAAACGAAATTAAGCCAGCGATTTTTACTGTTGTGCGAACTCCACCCAATCCACCGCCAGCGCTAAACGGCGCTGATCGCCGCTCTGCCCGGCTTCGGCGGGAACCGTCCAGCCATCATAGGCTAACGTCAATTCGAGATGCTGCCCGCTGCCGATCACGCTGGCAGGAAGGTCAAACACCAGTGGAGTCAGTGTCTCCGTCGGGACGATCACGGGATCACCCACCGGCTCACCGTTGACGAGCAGTTGAAGCTCGCGCGCCT